>JAQSXN010000117.1 GCA_029256665.1 Paenibacillus sp. | reverse complement strand
CCCAGAATTGATTAACCCTCCGCCGCCGTTCACGCGGAACAAGGAGACGCCTTCCGTCAATTGAACGCCGTAATTATTGTTAAAGGTGGCTGCAGGTACCTCCTTGTTCGAGTCATTCATGACCCAAAGCACGATCGTTCCGTACGCGGGAATGGTCGTCGCTTGATCCGGCGCCGTCAGTGGCCATGGCGTTGCTCCATACACCAAAGAATAGTCCCGCAAGTCGACCAGCGAATCGGAGTTATTATAAATTTCAATGAATTCGTATCCATCCTTGGAAATCCCTGGCAAATTCGTCGTATCCGGCACCAGCTCCGTAATAAGCAGTTTGGGCAACTCCGGCGCGGCGCTAGCCGGAGCCGGTCCCGGAACGACGCCCAGCAAGAGCGCTGCCGCCGTCATGCCCGACAACCATTTTTTCCATTGTTTCGTTTTCATTGCTTTCACAGCTCCCACACGCTCCCAATTATTATCGTAATGACGAATCATATCGCCGATATGCTTGTTCGTAGATGTTCATGTATTCGTCCAGTCCCATGGCTTCGAGTCTTGCAACGTACTGTTCCCATTCGTCCGGCGACGCCGTTCCGTTCACGAACTCGCGCTCCATATCGTTTGCGTACCGTTCGATGTCCTGCCCGGCCGTAGACATCCAGAGCGACTCCGCTTCGGTGAAATTAAACCGGCCCCACACCTCGTCCGGAACGGAGTCGCGCGCTTTCTCCGCCGCGGTCATCGCTTCGGGTCTAGTCTCCGAGCCTTTGAAGTACTTCTCTTTCACAAAGCCTGGATAACTGCCGCCCATCCATGTCACGTAGGGCACAAGCGCCTGATCCAGCGTCAATCCTCCCGCCGCGCGCGTGATGCTCTCCTTGAAGACGGGTATTCCGTCAGGGTTTCTTTCGAAGGTCAGGCCCTCCTCGCCCATGAAATACAAGGTCGCGCCCTCCTCCCCGAAAAAGTAGTCCATCCAGGCAACAGTCTCCTCCGGATAGGGATTCGAGCTCGTGACGGCAAAGGCTCCCGTATGAATGAGCGGCGGCTTAATATGCGAATACAGCCGCTCGCCGCCCGGACCTTCCAACGGACCAAGCCCGACGAATTCCTCTCTGCCCATGACGGAAGCCGGATTCGGCACGACCGCCGCGCCCAGCAGGCCCGCTTGACCGAGCGCGTTCAGCGCCGTTTCTTTAATGGAGAAAATATCCCTGGCGAGCAAGCCCTCCTCCTTCATTCCGTTCACGAAGGCCAACAGCTCCCGATGAGCAGGATCGACCTTGATGAACCGAAGCGCTCCCGTCTTCTCGTTAACGTCGACAAATCGATGCGCGATGCCGCGATTGCCAAGGCCGAACGCGCCCTTTAATTGATCCAACAAAGGCTGGATGCCGACGCTCCCGAACGGAATTTCGTCATGCTCGCCGTTGCCGTTCAGATCGGTAGCGCGCACCGCCCGCAAATATTCGAGCAAATCATCCGTCGTTGACGGCTCCTTCATCCCAAGGCGCTCCAGCCATTCTCCGTTCACCCAAAGCGGCATGCCGATCAGCATGGACAGAAAATCGGGGTCGTAGAAGGAAGGGAAGGAGTAGATGTGTCCGTCCGGCATGGTAAGCCCCGCTCTTAACTCGGGATACCGCCCCAGCAATGCATGAAAGTTCGGCGCGTCGGACGCCAAATAATCATCAAGCGAAATGAGGACGCCCTTCTTGCCATACATGTAGAGCTCGGAGGACGACAATCTGGCCGAATAAAACGCGTCCGGCAACTCTTCTCCCGCCAGCGTCAGCGCCCGCTGATTAGCCAGCACCTCGAAAGGCACGAGCTCGAACTCGACGTCGATGCCGGAGCGCTCCGCCGTTCTTTTCCACACCAGCTTGTCCTCGAACCGTCCAACATTGTTAGGCGATTGGCCGGTGAAGAAGCGGAGCGAAATAACTTCCTCCGATTCCTGCCCGACCGACTCTCGCCATTGACTGCAGCCAGGCAATAGAGACAGGAGGGTAACCGTCAAGAGCCACTTAGCGATTACGAACGAGACGTTTCTTATGTCTACCGCGTCGACCACCCCGCTGATTATCTCTTCTGCATGCGACGGATCGCGGCGAGAGCCAAGTCCCGCCTGTCGCAGACTTATCGTATAACGGCGCCGGTTTTCGCGAAATCCGCGATTTTTTCGATGCTTATCCTTTTTTTCGTTTCCAACTTTACAAACACTCAACATGCCTCATACAGCCTTTCGCGCCGCTTTCGTTTACGATAGAAGGAGTCCTTGCTTGCCGCCATGGCAGCGTAGGTTTGGAGGGAGGAATCTTGATGAAGCTGCGTTTGCCGAAGCCGAACACGCTGTACGGTCAGCTGCTGCTTTCTTTTATATGCATTATTCTATTATTCTCGCTGATGAACGGCCTGCTGTTCTCTTTTTTTCAGTCCCGGCTTGCGAAGGAGGCCGTCGCATCTCGTCATGATATGTTGGAGGATGTCTCGACGAGGTACGAGGAGCATCTTGCCCATCTCAAAACGATGCTCAATAACGTTTACAACGATGCGACCGTGCGCGAATTCAATCGCCAGCTGCGGGCCTATGGCCCCGACGAAGCCAATTATTTGTCCGCATACCGCATATCGAACGCCTTGCGGACCAATGCCTATAATCCGCTGTTTTATTTGGAAGGCATTATCGTGCACTACGGCATCGGCGACTTCGCGGTAGATCAGGACGGCAGCAGCTCGGCATCTGACATGTTCGGACGGGCGTACGCCAGCCCGGTCTATTCGCATGCGTTCTGGGAAGAGCAGTTGCGGAAGGACAGCTCCGTCGCCATGCTGCCCGCGAACCATTACGCCTCTTCATCCGACGTGACGGATGGAGCGTCGCTCATGCCGATCAGCTTTAAGCTGCCCGGCGAGGAGTACCAGGTCATCGCTTTGCTAAACGCGGACAAAGCATTGGCGGCCTTTGCCGGCGAGGCCGGTGCCGGAGCTTTCGTCATCGCCGACGAGAACGGACGCCTGCTGTACAAGCACGGTCTGGAAGAGGCGGACGCGGCTTTGCCCGAATTCCCGCCCGGCGCCAGCCATGTGCTGATTGGCGACACCTATTGGTTCAAGACCGCAACCGAAGACGGAACCGCGTATTATTCCGCCGTCTCGCACGATGCGGCATTGTCCGGCCTCCGGCATTGGTTCTGGTGGTCGGCAGCGGTATTCGCCTGCGCGCTCGTGCTGGCGACCGCCGTTTCCTTTTATTTCAGCCTGCGAATAAAACGTCCGGTCGACCGGCTGCTCGACGCCGCATCGGGAGCATCGGTCCGGCTAGCTCCCGACTCTCCCGACTCACACGGCATTCGCGAATATGCGGCGATCGAGAGCCGCATCCGGCAGCTAATGGCGGAGAAGGAGACCGTGCAGAGCCGCATGAACCGGCATCGATCCATTCTGACCAGCTACGGCTATATGAGCCAAATCAAAAACATTAACGAGGATCTGGAGGAGTGGCAAGAGCTGATGGCATCCGAAACCGAAGGAAGCTACGATCTGATCCTGTACGAACTAAACTTCCGCGCGGAAGCCATGGCGCGGTTGAACCTCCGCCCGGAACAAGCCGCGCTTGCCATCCGGGAGCATATTCGGGAGGCGGCCTCCGGCCTCTGCCCGGGCTCGCACACCTTCCAATTGGAACATAACCATATTCTCACGGTCGTCCGGAACGGCCGCTCCGAAACCGTTGCCGCCTTGGTCGCGGAGGCGAAGCGGCTGCTGGATCCGAGCGCTTCCCATTGCCTGGTGACGATCGCGGTCAGCGCCCGCTTCGAGCATGCCGCTCAATTCGGCCACGCGTACGACCAGGCGCGCAGCTGGATCGATCAAGCGCAGCCGCTGAACGAGACGCAGATTATTACGGCGCCGAGAGAACTGCCGGATACTCCTCGCCTGTCTGCGGAGGACATCGAGCGGCTCTCGATTTCCCTGCAAGCGGGACAAGCCGGGGCGGCGGTTCAGGCGGTGGACGGACTGCTCGCGCAGCTCCATCGGTCAGGCGCGGCGGTTAGGCAATACGCCGAAGCCGCGGGACTGCTCGCCGAGCTATTGACCGGCGAGCTACGCCATGCGGACGAGCCCGACCCGCATATCGGATGGACGCTGCGTTCCATCCGGCGCGGCCTTTCCGCTTGCCATACGATAGAAGAATATCGCGCGCAGCTTGTCAGACTGGCAGAGACGGTCGCGCTGGCGTTGTCCATGACCAACGTATCGGACGATGATCCCGTCGTCTCCCGAGTCATGGGCATGCTGGAGACAAACTTCGGCGGGGATATCTCGCTGGAGCAGATCGCGCACGAGCTCAACATGTCTGCCGCCTACCTATCCACGTATATCAAGGATAAATCCGGCACCAACTTCATCGACCACCTGAACGGACTCCGCATGGCCAAAGCGAAGGAGCTGTTGTCCGTCACCTCCAGGCGAGTCGGCGATATCGCGCGGGAGGTCGGCTACGAGAACGTGACATCGTTCAACCGGCTGTTCAAGAAATCCACCGGCGTCTCGCCTTCCGAATACCGCCGCGGGCGGCAGGAAACGGGCAAAGCAGATCGGACGGGTTAACGGAGAAGGGGCACCGCTTAACGCCAAACAAGCCGCTTGCGAGCATAGGGCTCGCCTGCGGCTTGTTTGCGTGTGCGCTTAATGTGTTACGGACGCCTCTCTACTCGTCGATCGTTACTCCCCGTCAATCACCTGGAACTGCTCCAACGTCTGCGTGAATCGCGCTCCGTGGCCTTCGGCGGCCTCCAGGAAGTAGTTCGAGGACAGGATAAAGCTGCCTTGCTTCCCGTTGCTTACGACGTAAACGTTTGTTACTTTGCTGAGCCGGTCGCTGCCGTCAATGGCATGTACGAGGTACCCATCAACCGGCGCCGTCACGCGCTCCACCGCATCGACGCGAGCGTACTCGCCCTGCAACTGCCCGGCAAGTTCCTCCGCCAGCTGCTCCGGCAGCACGTCCGTCCTCTGCTCGATGGTCAGCGATACTTCCGGATATTCCGCCGGCAGCGGATCGATCGTCGTAATAACATCCTTATCCGTGCCTTCCACCAGCTTATACCGATCCTTGTCGTAGTAGATGGCGTACTCGCTCGTTTTGTCGACGTGGACTTGACCGTTCGTCTCTTCCTTCTGTCCTTCGACGTCGATCTCGATCTTTTTCTCCGGCTCGAACCAGTCCTTCACGCTATCCATCATGGCCGTTCCCGCAGGCAGCGACAAGAACACCGTTACCGCGACGGCTGCGGCCGCTACGCCTATTCCGATTTTCATAACCTTCATCCCCTTATGTTTATTCTTGTTGTTGGTTGCGCGTCGTAAATTTCCGACAGGCGCCTCATGGCGCTCCTCGTCCAGCCGCGCTTCCAGTTGTCCCCAAATATCGTTCTTCCATGTGTCCGGATAATCCGACTTCTCGAGCAATTGCTCTTTAAGCTTTTGATCCATGCGGCTCCCCTCCCAGTCTGTCCCTCATCTTCTCGCGTCCCTTGAGCAACCGTGATTTTAGCGTATTAACGTTAAGTTCCAGCGTATCCGCAATTTCTTTCTCCGAATAATCCTGTAAATATTTTAAGATGAGCGGAATTCTGTACATATCGGGCAGCGATTGCAGCGCATCATATAAGTCTAGGCTCGTATCCGGCAGCTTCGGGTCTACACCGACCCGCTCCAACTCCAACTGATCGGCCAGCGGCACCACCTTTTTCTCCCGTTCTATCACCCGATAACACTCTCTTAGCAAAATACAGTACAACCACGGCTTGAACGGCTTCGAAGGATCGTATTGCCAGATGCTGCGGTACACCCTAAGAAACGTCTCCTGCACCGCGTCCTTGGCGCGTTCGCCATGCTTCGTCACGAGCATCGCCGTTCGCATCGCGTAGTCGAAATGTTCATCGTATAAAGCGCGGAACGCATCACGGTCGCCTTGGACAATCCGGCTAATGATCTCCTGCTCCTGCTCCACCTCATTCACCTCTTTCGTGCTGTTCTTATAAGTATTACCCGGCATGTTGGCGGAAAGTTTGCTGTGGCGAAAATTAATTCGGGAACTCGTTTCCCGCGCGAAAATTCCTTTTAGGTCGGATACGCCACCTACGTCCCATTCGATTAGGCATAGAGCGGGAAACGAGCGAGCAAAAAAAAACGCATGGAGTCGGATGACCCGCATGCGGCATGGCAGCAGCTTTATTTGGTTACGAATCGAGATATCCTCGCGGTCAACGCCTTCATAATAAACGCAAAAATTAAAGCGACGACAGGGACAATAAAGACATACGTTTCATCCAAACTCCACTCCGATGGATCTATTACGACAAATACGGCGGCTTCGCCAATGAATTGAATGATAACCGCGACTATAAAGACAGTCAACAATACCTCGAAAACACAAAAGACGAGATACGATAATTCTCCCGCGCGAAACGATATTTCTTTTTCGGTTCCTTTAATCGTAGAGGCTAGTTTTGTCGCGCCCGCATACAACAGCAATCCGACGAATAGAGACGATGCTTCCGTAAACATTTCTCCCGCTAACCCGAGCATGTAAAAGCTATAAGAGCCTTTTACGGCAAAGTCGACCGCTAGCACAGCGGCAGATAATCCGCCTGTAATAACCAAATACACGCCAATCAACCGAAAAAACACTTTAATCAACTGGCGATACGTAATATTGCCCTCCATCTCGAACTCCCCTTAATCAATTGTAGGCCGATCGTTTTCACTTTCGAACAGATGGCGCCCATCCGGCATATAATTGGTTAATAGACGCTAACGCCCAACATCTAACGTTATAGTCCAATGTCGGCGGGACACATGGCTAAGTATAGAGCAGGAATAAGGTCATTGTCTTTGACTCTTTTTGTCGGTTGATGTCGAATATGCCCTCGAGGACAATGGCACGATACCTAATGTATGGATTTCTATCCGAAATTCGCCGTACATTCATCCTCCAAATGGAAGCCTAACCAATCTGTCAAGCCAAGTTCACAAAAAAGTAGGCTCAATTATTTTAATCTACTACTAATAGTGTTACACTAGGATATATGGTCATGACTGATCCGGAAAAGATGTACGACTAGCCTGCGCCCCGACGCATCGCTGAGGCGCCTACCAAGACGAGCCTACATCCTTTCTGCAAATCGAAGGATATAAGGACGGTATATATGAGCAACCAACCTAAGAAAACAGACGTCATCCTGATTGGCGCAGGAATTATGAGCGCAACGCTTGGCTCGCTGCTGAAGGAACTCGCACCCGACTGGAGCATCACTGTATTCGAGAGACGCGGCTCCGCGGGAGAGGAAAGCTCCAATGAGTGGAACAACGCGGGTACAGGACACGCATCTCTCTGCGAGCTCAACTACACCACCGAGAAGGCCGATGGTTCCATAGATATTAGCAAGGCAATCAAGGTCAACGAGGAATTCCAGGTATCCAGACAGTTCTGGTCCTATCTGGTCGACCGCAAGCTGATCCGCAATCCGAAGGATTTTATTATGCCCGTGCCCCACATGAGCTTCGTGCAGGGCGAGAAGGATGTCGACTTCCTGAGGAAGAGACATGAAGCGATGGCCGCCAATCCGCTCTTCGAAGGAATGGAGTTCTCCGACGATCGGGATGAGCTGATGAAGTGGATCCCGCTCATGATGAAATACCGGACGGACAAAGGTCCGATCGCCGCGACGCGCATCGAATCGGGAACGGACGTCAACTTCGGCGCGTTGACCCGTATGTTGTTCAAGCAATTAAGCGGCCAAGGCGTAAACATCAACTATAATCATCAAGTCGACGACATTAAACGCGCGTCGGACGGCTCTTGGAAGCTCAAGATACGAAACGTTTCCTCGAACGCCGTCGAACATCACGAAGCCAAGTTCGTCTTTATCGGCGGCGGCGGCGGCAGCTTGCACTTGCTGCAGAAGTCGGGCATCCCCGAAGGCAAGAGCATCGGCGGCTTCCCGGTCAGCGGTCTGTTCATGGTGTGCCGCAAGCCGGAGATCGTGTCTCAGCACCGCGCCAAGGTATACGGCAAAGCGTCCGTCGGAGCTCCTCCGATGTCCGTGCCGCATCTGGACACGCGCGTCATCGACAACAAAGAATCACTGTTCTTCGGTCCTTTCGCCGGCTTTACGCCGAAGTTCCTGAAGTTCGGCTCCAATATGGACCTGTTTACTTCCATCAAGCCGCATAATCTCGTGACGATGATGGCCGCGGGGGCAAAGAACATGCCTCTCACCAGCTATCTGATCAAACAACTGATGTTGTCGAAGGAACAGCGGATGGAAGAGCTTCGCCAGTTCGTGCCTAACGCCAAGAGCGAGGATTGGGAGCTTGTCGTTGCCGGCCAACGCGTACAGATCATCAAGGATACCGCGGCAGGCAAAGGCACGCTGCAATTCGGCACGGAAGTCATCAGCGCGGCCGACGGCTCGATCGCCGCTTTGCTTGGCGCTTCGCCGGGCGCTTCGACAGCCGTTTCCGTCATGCTCGAAGTCATCAACAAGTGCTTCCCGCAGCAGATCAAGTCGTGGGAACCGAAGATCAAAGAGATGATCCCGTCCTATGGCAAGGTATTGCTGAACCACCCGGAGCTGATCCAAGAGATTCACGCTTCCACCGCCCAGTCGCTGGGTCTTGCCGATGACAAATCGTCCAAGGCGGCTCGCCGCACCGTTTCTTAATCAACAACCGACAACCGGCTGCTTTTCCCTTTTGCGGGATCGGCAGCCGGTTTTTTGCATTAATAGTAATTAAAAGCGTCAGTCCGCTAAGTTCATCCGAATTACGTCATCCCT
>JAQSXN010000116.1 GCA_029256665.1 Paenibacillus sp. | reverse complement strand
GCACGCGCCGGCCTCCTTGACCTTTGTCGGCTGCGGCTCCAGCTACTGCCTATGCGAGTCCGCCGCATTCTCGGCGCGCCTGCGCGCGGGGATCCCATCGCAGGCGTTCGCCGGCGGCGATCTGCTGTTGAACGCGGACCGATACGCCCCTCTCGTAGACCGCACCCTGCTGGTTGCGCCTTCCCGCTCCGGAAGCACGACGGAGGTCGTGGAAGCGGTTCGCCTGCTGCGGAAAGGAAGCCGGACTCCGGTAATCTCCATCTCCTGCGTTGCCGGCTCGCCTCTCTCGGGTATGGCGGATTTGTCGCTGGAGCTGCCTTGGGCGTTCGACGCGAGCGTCTGCCAAACCCGCACGGTCGTCAACCTGTATGCCGCCAATCTGCTGATCGCGGCCTACCTAGGCCGAGACGAGGCGCTGATCGCTTCGGTCGACGCGGCGATCAGCGATGGCGAAGCTTTCATGACGAAGGTCGAAGCCGGAATCCGCCAAGCGGCAAGCTTCGACTGGAATAACGCGGTCATGCTGGCGGACGGCGAACTGAAGGGCATCGCGGCGGAAGGCGCCATCGCCCTCACGGAAATTGCCGGCATTCAAGCCCATTCGTTCCACCTGCTGGACGTCCGGCATGGACCGATGGTCGTCGTAGGCTCCGATACCCTCGTCATAGCGGCCATCTCGGGCAGCGACAACGAGCACAGGCATAACCTGCTCCGCGACCTCAAGAGCCGGGGAGCGACCATTATCGTTTATACGGACAACGAAGGTGACGTGCCGGAGTCGTCCGTCGATTACGCGGCCGTTTCGGGAACAAGGCTCGATCCCGCGGCGCAAGGCATTCCGCTTATTTTCCTGGCTCAAATCGCGGCGCTTTGCCGCGCGGAACGGCTCGGCATGGATCCCGATCGACCGGACGGCTTGGCCGCTTGGGTCGAATTGTAAAGCGGTGAGAAAACCTCTATCGAAGCCTTTCGGGGATGAGCGACCGCGCTTAAAGGTTGGTTTTATCGCCAATAAGAATTTGGTTAATCCGGCAAGGCACGGGTATTTATAAATTCTTATGTGGTAAACGAAGAAGCCCTTCTCGATAGTTGATGGGAAGGGCTTCAATATGGATCAGACTCAGCTGGACGCGGCGGCAGCTTGCCCGGTATAGATGTGAGGATTCTGACGCCGGCATTCCTCCATGACCCACATCTGCTGGCGCACCTGCTCGGGCGTAATTTCCAGCGGTGCTCCCGTCGTCAACGAGTTATGAAGCATGAGATACAATCGCTCGGTCATATGTTCGAAGAGGCTTTGTCCCTCGGGCAGCGACATCTTCCAGCTGTCCGCGTGCCACTTCAGCGTTTCGCTGCAATAGGCGGGCAGACCGTTCGCGTTAATCAGCGGCTCCTTGATCAGCTGCTGGGTCGGAGCTTCTTCCGGCTTGTAATATTTCCATTCCAATTGATCGCCGCTGCCGCGCAGACCGCCATTGGCGCCCTGGATGTTAAAGGCGTCCTGCGGATAAACGCAGCAGGAAGAAATCTCGATGTCGACGGTCGGCCGGCCCGGCCCCCTCATGATCAGCTTCACGTAATCCTCCGCGTCCCCGAACGTATTGGCCCGGTCCATGATGCAGGTGATCTGCGGCAGCGTATCCGTGCCGAACAGCTGCAGCGCTTGGTCCACCGGGTGCGGACCGGTATTCATCAGATTGCCGCCGTTGTTGCTTTGCAGCGTCTGCCAGTCCCAGCGGCGCGCGAACCCGTTCAGGCTGATATCCACTTGAACGACGCGGCCCAGCACGCCGGAATCGATAACGCTTCTGATTTGCTGGAAGGCGGGATGATAACGGGATTGCTGGAAGACGGCGAGCAGCTTGCCCGAACGTTTGGCTGCCGCGATCAGTTCATCGACTTCTTCCGGTGATTTGGCCAACGGTTTCTCGCAGAGGACGTTGAAGCCTCTGTTCAACAATTCCAGCGAAATGGGATAATGAAGATGGCTTGGGGACGCATTGACGATCAGGTCGAGCTCCTCGCTTGCGGCCATCTCCTCCCATGTCTCGTAAGTATTGCAGTCGAATTCCTGCCGCGCGCGCTCCCGGCGTTCCGGCAATGCGTCCGCGATCGCGGCGATGCGGTAATGCCCCGGTAGCTGGACCAGCAGCTTGCCGTGAATGTCTCGTCCGCTGCGCCCCTGTCCGATAATACCCACTCTTAATGGATGTATGGTCATTTATTTATCCCTCTCTCCCTGTGTTTGCCTATCTCCGAACGTTTTCTTGTAGTCGGTCGGCGTAATCCCCGTCCGCTTCTTGAACGTACGGATGAAATGGCCTAAATGACGGTATCCGACCTGGTAACCGATCTGGGTGATGGTCAGCGAGCCGCGGCGGATCAGCTCCATCGCCCGTTCGACGCGCACCTCGTTCATGTAATCGACGAACGATTGACCTGTCACCTTTTTGAAGATATGACTGAAGTAGGCCGGCGCCATATTCGCGATGTAGGCCCCTTGCTTAAGGGGGATATCCTGGCTGTAGTTGTCGTGGATGTACCGCCTGACGTCTTCGATCGGCTGCCGTTCGTCTGCGGCTGGCGCCGGTGTCGGCTTACGCCGGTTGCGGCGATATTCGCGCTCCGCGATTATAAGCAGCTTGACCAGCGCCAGCCGGATCGCGTACTCGCTGCCGAATTCCATGCTCTTGAACTCTTCCTGCATATCCAACAGCAGTTGAATGACCAGGTTTTGTCTGCTTTTGCCGATATGAAGCCACGAATGCGAAGCTGGCTCATGACCGGGAACGAGATATCGCCTTAACTCGTCCTCCATTGGCCCGAGCAGCCCGTCAAGCAGATCCGGCGCGAAATCGACCAGCACAAGCTCGAATTCCTTCTCCGCTATGGCGCTGAAGCTGTGTCCGATGCCGGGATTAATGATGAACAAATCGCCGCCGCTAACGGTTAACGACTTGCCGTGCATTTGATGGTTGCACATGCCTTTGCGCACATAGGCAATCTGCACGTAGTCGTGCATGTGCATGGACTGCTTCAATAACTCGCTAGAGTAGCGGAAAATTTTGAAAGGAAACTGCCGGTTTAATTGATTCCAGCCTTGGTACTGTTGAATTCCTTTCTTCTGATTCATCCCCGTCCCACCTATCCTTGCCTTATCCCCGTACGCCGGCCCGAATCCGGAATGCGGTTTACCGTGCCTGTTACCCTGCGTCGGCCAACAATCCGCGAACGACGTTCAGATCGTGTTCCAGCCTCTCGTAGGCCGGAAACGGCGCATGGCATTCAAGCGTCATCCAGCCGGAATAGCCGACCTCCCGAAGGGCGTCAAACAGCGGCCGGTGATCGGCGCCGCCTTCGCCCAACCGGCTTTGAATGAACTTTTCCTTGCCGTGGCGGGTCGTCGACGTAAACGTTCCAGGCGCTCCTACTTCATCAACGCGGAGCTCATCCTTGATATGAACATGGAACAGACGGTTTCCCAGCTTCATTACGGAATCGCGGCCGTAATCCGTGTCGGTGATATACATATTGCCTGCGTCATGAATCATGCCGACATTGTCGCGATCGATCATGTCGAGCAGACGCAAGCTGCCATCAACGGTTTCGACAAGCGAATCGTTATGAATTTCCATCAATATTTTCACTTGATGCTTCATGGCTTCCTCCGCGCACAAGTTCAGCCAGTGCGCCGCTTTGGCATAATGATAGTCGCTGGCCAAGAACGCGTTCGGGCCGCCCGGAAAGACGCGGATCATCCCGCAGTCCAAGTGCCCGGCAATTTCCAGAAGCCGTTTGAGCTCTTCGAAGCTGTTGCGGGCTTCGCTGTCGGAGGCATCGGAAAAGCCTCCGACATATCCGGCCAGAACCGGTATCTCCAGTTCCAGACTGCCGGCGAGCGCCTTGACTTCCCGGACTCTCGCCAAGCTGGAGTTCGGCGAGATATGCGGCTCCCGTGCCGCGATCTCAATGCCGTTCAACCCCAACTTCTTGGTCAACTGCATCGCTTCCTGAATGCTGTGCTCGATAAATACGCCGCCAAATGCCGCTAGCTTCATATAGCTTCCTCCTATTCAAATTGCATTGAAAACGAGATTGCCCGACTTATAAGTGCTTTCGATTGTCAGCTTGCCGCTCTCCCGCCTGAACAGGACAAGATCTGCTGGTGCGCCTGCCGACAATCCTTCGGCGGCGGGCAGTCCCATGAACCCCGCCGGACCGGTCGACGCCATATTCCACGCCGCGCCGAGCTCCGCGAGCCCGCGGCTTGTCAACTGTTCGATGCCCCATAGCAGCATCTGGGCCGAACCTGCAAGAAGCTGTTCTTGCTCCGCAAGACAAAGCCTGCCCTCCGGGCTCAGCACGACGCGGCCGCCGATATGCGTCGTATACGTGCCGGCCGGCAGCCCGCTCAAATATACGGCATCGCTGACCAGCAGCGCGCGCGGCCCTTTCACTTTCAACACAATCTTCAGCACCTGGTCGGGCAGATGGAAGCCGTCGGCAATGACGCAGCACCAAAGTTCGTCCTGGGCAAGCTGCTCCCATAAATAATTGGGATGTCTGGGCAGCATCAGGTGGGCGCCATTGCCGAAATGGGTTGACATGCGGGCGCCGCAAGCCGCTGCTTCCCGGATTTGCTCCGAGGTTGCCGAGGTGTGCCCGATCGAAACCGTAACCCCGCTGTCCGTACATTGGCGTATGAACGTCCCGCTTCCTTCCCACTCCGGAGACATCGTCACAATGGCGATTCGGCCTCCGGAAGCTTCCTGCCATCTGCTAAACAGCTCCCAATCCGGCTTTCTCACGTAATCCTTGCGATGCGCCCCTCTTGCGCCGTCCTCGGGAGAAATGAACGGTCCCTCCAGATGAATCCCGGCAATGGCGGAAGAGACGGCCGGATCGCTCTCGCAGGCGCGCCGGATCGATTCCATCGCTTCAAGAATCGATTCCGGACGGTTGGTAACGACAGTCGGATAGAATCCGGTCACGCCTTCCCGCCATAGCTTCCTAACGGCGCTACTGACCGTTTCGGCGCTAAGGGGCAACTCGTTGAAATCATTGCCCATGTAACCGTTAATTTGAAGATCGACGAGTCCCGGCGCCGCGTAAGGCATTAAAGCTCTTTCCTCTTGTTCGGCCTCGGTTTCCGAAATCCGCACGATCCTGCCTTGATCGATATCGATGTTTACCGGTTGTTCCGATTCATAATGAAGCGCCTTGAGTCTCATCGCCATGCTCCCGGGTAAGACGCTTCATCCACGAACAGCATGCAATCGGGATGCGTCCTTAAGCTTGAGGACGGACAATCCGGAGTCATCGGGCCGCGCAGCGTGCGCTCAATCGCCTGCCTTTTCCTCTCCCCGGGCACGACGCAGAAGAGATGCGCGCCGGCGAGCAGAGCCGGAATCGTGAGCGTTAGCGCATGAGTCGGAACTTCGCCGAGCGAGCCGAAACATCCATCATGCACCTGCTGTAGTCGGCATACGTCCTCGAGCTCGACCGCCTTGACCAGAAGCGGATCGTGGAAATCGGCAACCGGCGGATCGTTGAAAGCGATATGCCCGTTCTCGCCGATGCCGAGACATACGATATCGATCGGCGCCTCCCGCAGCAACGCCTCGTATCGGCTGCATTCCTCGCCGGGCTCATTCGTGCCGTCTAAGTATAAGACGCGGCCTGGCTTTACGCGATCGAACAGCCGTTCCTTCAGATACCGGCCGAAGGATTGGGGGGAGCCGGCAGGCAATCCCATGTATTCGTCCATGTGAAGAGCCGTCACTCGCTGCCAATCGATCCCCTGATCGGAGGCGAGTGCATCGAGCATTTCATTTTGCGATGGGGCTGCCGCAAAAACGATGCGGACCTGCTCCTGCAGGGCCAGCAGCTCCTTGATCTTTGCCGCCGCCGCTTCCCCTGCCGCCTTTCCCATCTCGTCGCGGCTGCGATATACGCGGACGCGCAGGGTATCCACCGTTTCCTCATGGACAGGCTGCAATCGTACTGCCATTTCTCATCGCTCCTTCCGTTAGCTGCCGAGCATGATTTCCTTGCCTTCGGCCGCGCTTCTGTAAATCGTTTCCACCAGTTGAACCGCTCTCGCTCCGTCCTCGCCCGAACTTATCGGCTTCACGCCCGTCTCGATGGCGGCCATTACGTCGATCAATTGGCTTTGATGGAATTCGGAAACAATGCTCCGCGGATCCGACACGCCTCCGTATGTCTCCTCTTGCGTCCAGTTCGGTTCGTCCCAGCCGGGTACGGACCAGCGTACGATCGTGGAACCCTCCAGCTTGATGGTGCCTTTCTCGCCATAGAGGGTAATCGACGCCGGATAACCGGGCGAGACGGAAGTCGAGGCCATGATAGTGCCATAAGCTCCGCTCTCAAACCGCACAATCGCCAGTCCCAAATCCTCCGCTTCAATGTGATGGGTTTGGGTGGCCGTCTTGCCGAACACCGTTCTGACCTTCCCGGCGAACCAGAGCATCAGATCCAGACAATGAATACCCTGATTCATCAAAACGCCGCCATCCTCCGAGATCGTTCCTCTCCAATTGGCGCTGTCGTAATATTCTTGGCTGCGGTAGAAGGGAAGCGCCACCTCGGCCAGCAAAAGCTTGCCGAGGCCTCCTCCGTCCAGAACCCGCTTAATCGCTTGATTGTTGGCCTCGAGCCGGCGTTGCGAGATGACCGAGAGGGTAACGCCCTTCTCCGCGGCTTTGTCGACCAGAGCCTGCGCATCCTTCGCGTTCATGGCGATCGGCTTCTCCACCACGAGATGCTTGCCTGCCTCGAGTACGTCTAGCCCGATGGATGCGTGGCTTCCGCTCGAAGTCGTGACGCAGACGATATCGACATCGGAGCGGTTAAGCAGTTCCTTGTAATCGGTCGTCCATGCGCAGCGCTCGCGGTCCGCAACCGCTCTCGCTTTAACTTCGTTACGGCTGGATACGATAAGCAATCTTGCATCCTCGATCTGTCGAATCGCCTCGGTATGCATATCCGCGATGCTTCCGCAGCCGATAATTCCAAACCGCCATTGTGCCAATGCCCTACACCTCCTTAAGCAGCGCCTTCAACGCTTCAAGCGTGATGCGCGTTCCCGTCATTCGGCTTCCGCCTTCGGGCGTGAAGTGCGTTTCGATGGTAAATAGCCCTTCGTAACCATCCGCGGCCAATGCCCGGAGCTGCGCGATCACCGGCACGGTACCTGATCCTAGCGGCACGCAGCGCCCTTTGCCGTTAGGGCCAACGTAGGCATCCTTAAGATGAACATGGCCCACAAGCTCCTTCACGGATTCATAGCCCGCCGGATACGCTTCCCTGCCCGCGTGAGCCTCGTTGCCTGGATCCCAAAGCGCGCGCAGGGCCGATGAATCGACCGAACGAACGATCGCAGCCACTTCTTCGGCAACGCCTCCGTTACAGGAGGGCTCGTTCTCGAGCAGAAGCTCGATTCCTTCCGCGGCAGCGGTCCGGGCGGCCCGTCTTAAATGATTGCTAATCTCGGATGTATATAATCCCGGATTTTCCTCCCGCCAGAACGAGAAGATCCTTATTCGATGAGTGCCGAGCAGCTTTGCGATTTGGATCACTCTCGCCAGCTTGCCGTGGTGAGCTTCGACGCTTTCTTCCTTTTGTCCGAATGTATCTCCCGCAGCTACGGGCCTCGCGGGATCCAACGCGCATTTGAACAGCGGCGAAGCGACGGCCGATATGTACAATCCCATCGCTTCAGCCTTCCGGCGCATCTCGACCGCCTGATCGTCGGTCAGCTCCGCGACATTGCGCCCGCCCACCATACGCACCTCCACATGGCTCAGACCCTGCTCCGCCGCCCATTGAAGCGCTTCCTCGTATTGGTCGGATACTTCATCCGTCAATACGCCCAATCTGCCTGACAACATCGGTTGGCCTCCTTCCTTCCTCCACCTTGCTTACTATTACTATATCAACTCCGTTATGCGCGGAGTTGACGTTTTTTTAGAAGGTAATGTGCATTTTTTTAGCATTATGCTAAGCTTCTTTCGCGTTTCGCAGGTCCATCTACCCTACGAAACTCCTTCCCAAACGAGCTGGAGACCGTTTATGCAAAGGTTCTCGAGAATAGTCGCAGCAAATCCGTATCCTTGATCAGCTTTGTTCGGCCGTCAAGCCGAATCGCGTCCTGGCCGTCGTAATAACGCCCATCCGCCAGGCTTGTATTCATATAGATGATCTTCATCTCATAAGGAGCGGACAATGCGTACGGCTTGCATTCCTTTCTTCTGCCAACGGCTTCCGCAGCGGACTCGCCGATTTCCCGTTGGACTCTCTTCGGCGCCTTCAGCAATCCGGAATGCCGTCCCGTCGCCTTTTTCGTTTCATAGGTAAAGACCGTTCCCAATTGCTTCTTCGCCTCGTCGCAGGTTTTGTCGTCGCCCGAAACGAAAATGATCGGAACGCCGTGAAGGCCGAACAGAAGCGCTTCGAACCCGATTTCGCCGATCGGCGATCCGTTAAGCTCCAGCCCGAATATATCGGCAGTGCTCCAGGAATGATCCAGAATCGCCCCCTCCGTGCCGGCCATGCCGTGATAGCCGATCAACAGCGCGCCGTCGAACGAGGAATCCAGCCCTGGGAAACGATTCGGCAGCGCCAAAGGTCCAACAACATACGACGCGGCCGGATGGAGGCGGTCGAACAGAAAATTGTAGCCGGTCGCGTGAGCGTCCTTGACGATAATCTCCTTTGCCCCCGCTTGGACCAGCCCCTCCACGACCGCATTCACTTCGTCCGTAAGAAGCTGCCTCGCTTCCTCGTACAGAGCTTCTCCGCGCGTAATCTGTTCTCTCAACGCGATTCCCGAAATGCCTTCCATAT
>JAQSXN010000115.1 GCA_029256665.1 Paenibacillus sp. | reverse complement strand
CTCCACCGCCATCTTATAATGACTACAGACAGGAGGGGAAGGCATGGAAGCACCAATCGCGCGGCCGGACCGGAAGCGCATCGGGCGCATTGGAAGCAGGCTGCTCAAACAAAAATATTTGCAAGTAATGGCGCTCGCGGGCATCGCGTGGATGCTCGTGTTCTGCTACGCGCCGATGTATGGGATTCTGATTGCATTCAAGCAATACAGCGTCGCGAAGCCGATCTCCGAGGCGCCTTGGGCGGGACTCGAGCACTTCCGGGCGTTTCTGGAGGACGACAACCTGCGGTACGTGATCATCAATACGCTCGGCATGAGCGCGCTCAAGCTGTGTATCGGCTTCCCGATTCCCATCGCGTTCGCGTTATTGCTGAACGAGCTTCGTTCTTTGCGGTTCAAGCGGTACGTCCAGACGATCTCGTACCTGCCCCACTTTCTATCTTGGGTTATCCTGGGCGGAATCGTCACGACATGGCTATCCGAGACCGGCATCGCGAACGAGCTGCTGCTCGCGGCACGTCTGATCGAGGAGCCGATCACGTATCTTGCGGAGCCCGGCTACTTCTGGGGCATCGCGGTCGGCTCGGACATCGGGAAGGAGCTGGGCTGGTCCGCGATCATCTACCTGGCCGCGATCGCGAGCATTCCGCCGGACATGTACGAAGCCGCGACGATCGACGGCGCGAACCGGTGGCAGAAGATGCGGTACATCACGCTCCCGTCCATTGGCGGAACGATCTCGATCCTGTTCGTGCTCGCCGTCAGCGGCATCTTCAACTCGAATTTCGATCAGATCATGGTGCTGAAGAACGCGCTTAACGAATCCGCGAGCAACGTCATCGACGTGTACGTGTATCAGGTCGGACTGCAGCAAGGACGTTTCTCTTATTCGACGGCTGTCGGACTTCTGAAGTCGCTGATCGCGTTGCTGCTGCTGCTCGTGGCCAACGGCGTGACCAAGAGATTGAATCAAACATCGTTATTCTAGAGGGAGGTGATAGAAGGTGGGCTTGAAGAGGAGCCGTAACGGGGCAACCGCGTTCGATATCGCCAACTATGCGTTAATGGCATTCATCTGCTTCATCACGTTGTATCCCGTCTGGTACGTGGTCGTCAATTCGCTGAACGACTCCATGGACGCCATGAGGGGAGGCATCTACTGGTGGCCGCGACAGTTCAGCTTGGACAGCTACGCGGCGGTGTTCTTGAACGGCGGCATACGGACGGCGTTCGCCGTTACCATTGCGAAGACGATCGTCGGGACCGCTGTTTCCGTGTTTTTTACGGCGATGGTTGCTTATTCGTTCTCGAGGCGCGATCTGGTGGGACGCCGGTCGTACATGACGTTTGGCATGATCACGATGTTTTTCGGCGGCGGATTAATTCCGACTTACTTGCTGATTCGAAACATCGGACTGCTGGACCATTTTTTGGTGTACGTCATTCCGGCCATGTTCAGCTTCTTTAATTTAATTATTATGGCAACGTTCTTCAAGGAGCTGCCGGAAGCGCTGGAGGAAGCGGCCCGCATCGACGGGGCCAACGATCTGCTCCTATTCGTCCGGATCGTGCTGCCGGTATCGATGCCGGTTATCGCGACGATCGCGCTGTACAACGGCGTTGGCCAGTGGAACGATTATTTCACGGGCATGATCTATATCAACAATCCGGAGCTGCAGCCGATCCAGACGTACCTGTACCGGGTCATTGCCGGCTCGGGCTCCAACCAGATGGCGGCATCGGCGGCGGGAGTCGTCGCCCAGACGGTGACGAGCCAATCCATCAAGCTCGCGACGATGGTCGTCACGACGCTTCCGATCGTTCTTGCGTATCCGTTTTTGCAGAAATATTTTGTGAAAGGCCTCATGATCGGTTCGATTAAGGGGTAGCTGATTGCGGCGCGATAGCGTGTTAATATGAGAAGAGAAAAGGGGATGCACGACATGGGGAAAAGCTGGAAATGGATGGCGGCCGGTCTGGCCGTTACGATCTTGCTGTCTGCTTGCGCATCGGGTAATAACGAAGAGAATAAGCCGGAGAGCAATAGTCAGACGGCGGTGACGCTGGACGCGAACAAGCCGGGCTGGACGACGAATACGAAACCGATTACCTTTGACTGGTATATTAACTTCTCCTGGTTCAACGCCAAGTGGGGCGAAGACAAGACGTCCCAGTACGTCACCCGGAAGACCGGCGTCGATATCAACTTCATCGTGCCGGCGGGCAACGAGAAGGAAAAGATGAACACGATGATCGCCTCCGGCCACTTGCCGGATTTCATTACGCTTGGCTCGAGCGACGAGGCGATCGCCACGATGATCGAAGGCGACATGCTGCTGCCGCTGGACGAACTGGCGGAGCAATACGATCCGTACTTCCTGAAGATCGCGGATCCGGCCAAGCTCGGCTGGTATACGCAGGAGGACGGACACGTCTATGGTTATCCCAATGCTTCTTCATCCGCTCAGGATTACGAGAAATACGGCACGGAGTTTACCTCCAATCAGACCTTCCTGGTCCGCAAGGACATCTATGAAGCGATCGGCAAGCCGGAGATGCGGACGCCGGAAGGCTTCCTGGGCGCGCTGCGGGCCGCCAAGGAGAAATTCCCGGAGGTGAACGGGCAGCCGCTTATTCCGATCGGGCTGCACGAGTTCACGGATACGGGCAACTATTCGCTCGATTCGTACTTGCAGAATTTCCTGGCCGTGCCGTTCGAGAAGGACGGCAAGTTGTACGATCGCGGAACGGATCCCGATTACTTGAATTGGCTGAAGACGTTCCGCCAAGCGAACGAAGAAGGTTTGCTCGCAAAGGACGTGTTCGTCGACAAGCGGCCGCAGGTGGAAGAGAAGGCAGCCCAGGGCCGTTACTTCGCGATGCTGCACCAGAATATTGATATCGCCGCCCAAAACCAGGCCTTGTATAATGCCAATCCAGATGGAAATTATGTCGCGATCGACGGTCCGGCTAATGCCGACTTGGCCGATCCGACGCTTGCGGGTCCGGGGCTGACCGGCTGGACGTTAACCCTGATCTCCAAGGATGTGAAGGACAAGGCCAAAGCGATCCAATTCTTGACGTACTTGATGAGCGAGGAAGGAAATAAAGATATGTTCCTCGGCGAGAAGGGCGTCACCTACGATACGATCAACGGCAAGGATCAATTCCTGCCGGAGGTGAAGCAGTTGATGGATACGGACGGCGGGCAGTCCTCCAGAGAAGACGGCGTCAACTTCAAGTACTGGATGCTGATGGACACGAATATCAGAACGCAATGGGAGCCGCCGGCATCGGGGCCTAACGCGCAGCCGACGGAGTGGACCAAAGGAAAAAGCGTCAGCTTCAGCCTGTACGATTATCTGAATCCGACAGGAACGTCGGAGGAGGGCATTATGGCGACCAAGATTTCGCAGCTTTGGGGACGCGCGCTGCCCAAGCTGGTACTCGCCCCGACGGAAAACGAATTCGACGCGATACTCGAGGATTACAAGAAAGACCGCATGGACGCCGGCTACGAGAAGGTAGAGGCCTTCCGCCAAGCGCGCTTTGAAGAAAACAAGGTGAAGCTTGGCGTCGAACAGTAAAATAACGGAAAAAAGGCTGGAGCTGCTTCAGCCTTTTTCCCGTCGAACGAGGAAGGGATGACCGCAATGCTCCGAACGTTGTTCCGCATCGGCAAACCGATTGCCGGCTATATCGAACGCAAGTCCCTTCAGTCGCAGCTGATCGCCGCGTATATTTTGCTGATCCTCATTCCGATCATCGTCTATTCGGCTTATGTATTCGACGGCTTGCACGAGCGATCCATCAACGAAACGATAAAATCGAATCAATTCGTGCTCGAGAGCGAGATGCTCACCGTGCAAGGCCATATCGACGTGATGGAGCGGACGGTGCAAATGTCGATCTCCGATAAGGAGGTGCTGGATTATCTCGTCAACCGCAAGGAGAGAAGCAGTCAAGAGCTCGTCGATTTTCAATTCGATTCGCTCTCCAAGCTGCAGATGCTGCTCTTCAGCAACCCTAAAGTGACGAATATAAGGCTGTACACCGACAATCCGTTCGCGCTGGAAATATGGCCGATTATATTCAGGGAATCGCGCGTAACGGATCGGATATGGCATCGCGCCGCGATGGAGCGTCAGGGCACGGTGTATTGGGATATCTTGAAGGACGAAGGCGATATATTGCGTAGGAGCACGGCGGAGAGCGAGCTCGCGAAGGACTACGTCTCGGTATTCCGGGAGATTGTCTATCCGAAGGGCACGCATGCCGGCGTCATTCAAGTCGACATGCGGATCGATCAATTCTTCCCCAAGGCGTTTGGCAGCATGGAGGGAGCGGCTTCCCAGCTTTACGTGCTGGACAGGGAGGGGCGTCTTCATACGAATGACCAGACGCCGTATTATGCGAGTCTTGCGACGGGGACGATCGCTCAAGCATTCCCTATAGGCGAAACCTCCGGCAAGGGCAGCTTCGAGTTCGTGCAAGACGGGGCGCGGTACGTCGGATTATATGCCAAGATCGAGCCGCTTGGCGCCTATCTCATGAACGTAGTGTCGCTGGAGGAGACAATATCCGGCATTCAGAAGACGCGAACGAACATCGTCATCATCACCGCGATTCTGCTTGTGCTGTTATCGGTCATTACGTATTTCCTGCAATCGCTTATTCTGAAGCGGCTTCATCGCCTTCGCGATTCGATCAAGAAGGTGAGAGGCGGCGATTTGGCCGTGGCGATCGATATTCGTGGGAATAACGACGTAGCGGAGTTGGCCTATCATTTCCGAGAGATGGTCGGAACGATCAATGGGCTGATCGCGGAAGCCGTGAACAAGGAAGCGGCATCCAAGGAGGCGGAGCTTCACACGCTGAAGAACCAGATCGACGCCCATTTCCTGTTCAATACGTTAGAGAATATTAAAATGCTTGCGGAGATCGACGGGCAGTTTGTCGTCTCCGACGCGCTGACCTCACTAGGCGGGATGATGCGATACAGCTTGAAGTGGACGAGCGACCGCGTGCAGCTGCGGGATGAGCTTGGCCATTTGGCCAACTATGTCGCGATTATGAATATCCGCTACGACAATCGCATTCGGCTTGTCGTCGATGTGCCGGGCCCGTATCCGGAGCAGGAAGTGCTTAAGATGTCGTTGCAGCCCATCGTCGAGAACGCGGTGAAGTATGGGCTCGGCCATAGCGGCGACAGAGAGACGGAGCTGATCATCGAGCTCAGGGCTTACGTCCAAGACGAGGATCTGTGGATCGTTATCGCGGATAACGGCGCCGGCATCCCGCTGGAGAAGCTGGCTGAACTGGAGGAAACGATGGCGCTGGACGACGAGGCTTACGAGAAGCGCCGCGCCAAGGAACGGGCTTCCGGCGGCGGAATCGGACTCCGCAACGTAAACCGCCGGATGGCGATGTTCTACGGCAGGTCGTATGCGATCCGAATCGATAGCGAAGAAGGGCGATTCACCAAGGTTTATATGAAGGTACCCTACAAAACGATCATTAGGAGCGAACCGTGATGCGGAATTTATTGCTTGTCGACGACGAGAGCAATATATTGCTCGGACTGAAGGCGATGACGGAGCGGGAGTTCCCCGGCGCATATAGCGTGTTTCTGGCAAGCGACGGCGAAGAGGCGCTTGCGGTGATGGCTTCGGTCCAGGTCGATATCGCCGTCTGCGATATCCGCATGCCGCGCGTGGACGGCATCGAGCTGATCCGGCGGATAAGCGCCATGGACAGGAAGCCGATGATCATGATCTTAAGCGGCCACGAAGATTTCCGGTATGCCAAGGAAGCCATTCGCTACGACGTGAAGGAATATTTGCTGAAGCCAGTCGTCAGAGAGGAATATTACCGGACGCTGCGCCGATTGGAGGAGGAGCTGCTAAGGGTCGAACGGACGGAACGGCAGCTTAATCGGTCAGCCGAGGACGCCCGAAAGCTGGCAGAAAGCAGGCTAGGCAACGTATTGCTGCATCCTTCGCCGGAGCGGGAAGAGGTTCGCGGCCTGTTGGGGGAAGCCGGCATGGACTGGATGGACAAGTCGTTCCGGGTCGGCGTCATGAAGCGGATGGTCAAGGAACAGTCGGGCAAGGAGAACCTTGCGGAAACGTTCGATCGCGAGCTGCTTCCCTTAATAGACGGACTGTCTGGCGAATTTGTCCGCATAGGAGACAAGGAACATCGGTTGGTCATCGTAGCGGGCAGCTCCTTCTTCGACGGGCTCTCAGCCTTGCTCCTCTCCGGCCGACATTCGCTGACCTCGTTCAGTCTTGGGCTTAGCAAGGCGCATAGCGGCATGGAATGGTTCAAAAAGGCGCATGGCGAAGCGAGTCTCGCGCTGCGGCATAATTTTCTGCAACGCCGCGCGGGCATCGTGGCGTATGATCGAATCGAGTCGGCTCGGACCCGCTACGAGCTCCCGGAGCAAGACATCGAGAAGCTATACAATATGATCGGCACGGAGCGGGACAAGGAGATGGCCGCCATCCTATACGGCATGTTCCGCGAGGAGCTGCTGACGGAAGCCGGCTTCCATTATGTCGAGACGGTAAGCGCGATGCTGAACGAACGTATTTTCGATCGGGTGTTCCGCCTGTACGGCAAGGAATCCGTGGACATATTGCGGCTGTTTAAGCAGGTGTCCTCGATCGAGGGCTTCGACCATCTTCACGAATATTTGCGGAGCGTGGAGGAGCTGCTCACGCGGCTGCACCAGTACGTAAAGTCGCTTAAGTCCGTCAGCGTCGACAATCGAACGATGAAGGAAGCGCTCCAATATATACACGATCATTACGACAAGGACATCAACATGACGATGGTGTCCAATTCGATCTCGCTCAACTACTATTATTTCAGCCAGTCGTTCAAGGAATATACCGGCGACAACTTTATCGATTACTTGCGGAAACTCAGAATAAGCAAGGCAAAGGAGCTGCTTGCGGCTACGGACTTGAAGGTGTACGAAATCGCGGGCAGATCAGGCTTTGCGAATATTAAGCACTTCAACCGCGTATTCCGCAAGCTGGAGGGCATCAGCCCTCTCGAATACCGCGAGCAGCAGCACATCCAAGCTTCGCGCAAGGGATAACCTTGCTCGGTTAGGAAGCCTCGACTTTAAGTTATATTAGGTCGAGGTTTTTCTTTTTACCACAATAGAATTTATAAGTTTTCGAGAAATCGAAAACCGAAATTCTATTTGGCGATAAAACCTACCTCTGAACGCGGTCGCTCATCTTCGGGAGGCCTCGATTGAGGTTTTCTCATTGGGAACGAGCGACACGTCAGATCGTGGATCATGAGGGTGCGTCTGTTCGGGAACCGTACTGCTTTGCGATAACGGACCGCAGAGCCGCTATGAGCGGCATTTTCGCGCATTCGAACATCTAACGGACTGAGCTGCCGCTATTTACTATATTTACATCGTTTTCATGCGGTTTTGGCGACAATAAGGTCGTCTCAGTCCGTTACAAATGGAGCAGGCCCCATCTTCGCGAAATAGCGGCCCCGAAGTCCGTTACGAACAGCTTTGAACCATTGTGTTGTCGACCGCCATTACCCGACGGGACCTCTCCTGCGAGTAGCAACTAGCGTATGCAGTTGATACTTCCAAAAACATCCGCTATATCGGATTGCTCCGTAAGGGAAGAACCTTAAAAACGGACACCTCATCTAAAAAACGGGTCCTTATGGATCGGCGGGACAAGCCGTTACAATGAGTAAAAAGCCCGATATCCTACCCCCGGCCCATCAATCGCCTTCGGCGAACCTAAAAAAAACGCAGAGTGACAAAAAAATGAGGCGATTGCGACCCGTTATGAAAACGGATACATTTTAGGTGCATGACCATACCCATATAAGGAGGACATGAATAATGCATCGAGGGAAAAAGATGTTTTTGGCATTGCTGGTCGCATTGGGGGGATTGATGCTGCAAACGGATTTATCGCAGAAGGCTATGGCGGCCGATGCGCAAGCGCCAACGGCGCCGACGAATTTGACGGCGGCGGCCGCATCGGGCACGCAAGTGAATTTGAGCTGGACGGCGTCGACGGACAACGTAGGCGTAACGGCGTATGACGTCTATCGCTACGGTACGTTGATCGCCAGCACGACGGGCGCTTCATACAGCAATTCGAACTTGACGGCTTCGACGGCCTATAGCTATGCGGTCAAAGCCAGGGACGCGGCTGGCAACGCGTCTGCGTTCAGCGTCACGGCCGGCGCGACGACGACGCCGGTTCCCGCGGCGGCAACGGCCAAGAAAGGAGTCGGCTCGTCCAAATATTTGGCGGGCAGCTTGTCACAGGCGGACTTCGGGAAGCTGTCGAACCTCGGGGCAGGTTGGACGTACAACTGGTCCATCGATTATCCCGGGACGAACAATACGTCCATCGAATTCGTTCCGCAAATATGGGGGCCTGGCGCGGTAACGCAGTCCACTCTGAACACGATCGCGCAGGGCAAGGCTTCCGGCAAATTCAAGCAATTGCTCGCCTTCAACGAGCCGGACATCTACGAGCAGTCTTGGATGACAGTGGAGTCGGCGATCGCGCTGTGGCCGACGCTCATGAATACGGGCTTGCGGCTGGGCAGCCCGGCGGTCGCGCTGTCGGAGAAAACGTACGCCTACGGCCAAACATGGCTCGAGAATTTCATGAATTCGGCGGCGGCGAACGGCTATCACGTCGACTTTATCGCCGTGCATTATTACCCGGACTTCATGGATCCGAACGCGGTAGAGAACTTAAGAGCATCGCTTGCCAATCTCTATGACAAGTACAAGAAGCCGATCTGGATTACGGAGCTCGGCGCGATTAGCGCCGGACAGCTGTCAGCCGCCCCGACGGTGCAAGGAGCGCAGCAATTTATG
>JAQSXN010000114.1 GCA_029256665.1 Paenibacillus sp. | reverse complement strand
TTCTCATGTACAATATATAACCGCTGGCCGCAACTGGTCTCGGCTACTGCACGGCAGCAAACGCCTTCGAATGAACAATGGACGATCGTCACCGTCAATCGATTGAGGCAATCGTTGTTGTTGCCGCCAGCGTTCCGCTCGTCATCAGACGCTTCGACCGAGACGGATTCTGGACGGAACAGGATGACGCCCGGCTTGCCGAGCAGCGACCCTGGCGCCGCGCCGGGATCGGGGAGGCCGTGCATGACGGTACCGCCGATCGACAGGGCGTAGCCTCGCTCCGTTGCGGCAAAGACGCCTTCGAGCGAATTGATGGCGCCGAGCAGAGAAGCGGACCAACGGGAGGCCGGCCGGCGGAAGCATTGCTCGGGCGTCCCGAGTTGATCGATCCGGCCGCCGCGCATGATGAGAAGACGGTCTGCCATCGCGAACGCCTCGTCGGGATCATGCGTGACATGGAACACGCTAGTGCCCAGCTTGCGGAA
Organism: Paenibacillus sp.; assembly: GCA_029256665.1. Taxonomy (GTDB): domain Bacteria; phylum Bacillota; class Bacilli; order Paenibacillales; family Paenibacillaceae; genus Pristimantibacillus. Next base: position 8,426 of record JAQSXN010000114.1, on the reverse strand, counting down.
CAAATACGCCATCTCGGTCCGCATCTCCACGCGAAGCCGCATGTCTAGATTGGAGAGCGGCTCGTCGAGGAGCATCAGCCTAGGCCGCGTGGCCAGTGCTCTCGCGATCGCCACCCGCTGCTGCTGGCCGCCCGAGAGCTGGGGAGGCAGCCTGCGCTCCAGTCCTTGCAACCGGAGCAGGCGCATAAGCTCTTCTAGTCTGTCGCCAATCTCGTCGCGGCTTAGCTTCATTCGTTTCATGCCGAATTCGATATTGTCTTTGACCGTCATATGCGGCCACAGCGCGTAATCCTGGAATACCATGTTGACGCCTCTGCGTTCCGGCGGAGTCAGCCGGGAGCGGGAAGAAATAATGGCGCCGTCCATCACGATCTCGCCGTCGTCGGGGGAAGCGAGTCCCGCGATGAGCTGGAGCAATGTCGACTTGCCGCAGCCCGAAGGTCCCAGCACGCTGATGATCTCGCCGGGCCGCATCGTTAGATCAACTCCTCCGAGCGCCTGAAAGCTCCCGTATCGCTTGGCGAGCTTGCGAATTTCCAGTAACGGAGCAGTTTCGGGAGCGCCCGCCGAGCTTGAGCGCCGTTCTTGTTCTTGCCGCGGCGGCGCTTGCATTGGCCGTTCCCGTACGGAATTTGCGTTCATGAGTGAGCCTCCTTGCGGCGAAGCAGCCTTTCGGCCGCGAGAATAATGAGAATGACTAGAGCCGATCCCGTGACCGTAGCGGCCGATGCGTATCCGAAGTCGAGATCCTCGAACGATTTGTTGATCGCGACGGGAAGCGTCGAAAATTTGGGCGGGAACAAGATGGAGTTGACCGCCAGATCGAACATGCTGGAGCCGAACGCCGCCAGCGCCGCGGAAACGAGAGCGCCGCGGATGAGCGGAAGCAGTATATGACGGATTCTCGCGAAGAAGCCGCCTCCTTGCAATTGCGCCGCGGTCAGCAGCTGCGCCGGCACCTTGGCCATCGCCCCGGTCATCAATCTCGTTATCACGGGAATCGCGCCGGCTACCGCGGCGAGCACGAGAATCCAAGGCGTGCCGTAAAGCAGCAACCCGATGTTCTCGAGCCAGGCTTGGTTCCAGACGAAAATATAGCCGATGCCGAGCACGACTCCGGGAACGGCAAGGGTAATAATGGATACGGTCTCGACCGCGCGCTTGAAACGGAAGTCCGAGTACGTCAATACATAGGCTACGCCGAGGCCGACGAGCAGTCCGATCGCGGCGGCCGCCGCCGCGATGAGCAGGGAATGCCATAGTCCTTCCAGCAGATCGCCGCCGCCGGCGAAGAGGCGGCCGTAATGGGATAGCGTGAGATTATCGAAGGCAAAGCCCCCGCCTTGCGTCACGAATACCGACATCAGCACGTTGGCCCCGATCGGAATGCCGATGGCAACCATTAAGAACAGCACGTTAAGCGACGCGAGCAGCGGGCCAAGGCGTCCCGCAGGCTTAGGGACGCCGCGAACGGCGCCGCCCGACAGGAAGTCGAAACGCGAGCGCTTAAGGGCGTAAAATTGCAGCACCATGGCAAGACCGATCAACACGACAAGATAAAAGGACAATACCCCCGCCATGTCGAATCGAATCGGCGACGTGTAGATCGCGGAGTAAATGGAATACGGAAGCGTCGGAAACTTGTAGACGGCGGCTATGGAAGCGGGCATGCCGAAGTCGCCGATCGTATCCATAAAGACTAGCGCCGCGCCGGCAAGCACGGCCGGAAGCAGCAGCGGTCCTTGGATCGTGCGCCATACCGTCAACGCCGTCGCTCCCGACAGCCGGGCGGCATGGGCCAGTTGGTCGACCTTCCATTCCAACGCCGCGTAGACGCTAAGATAAGCGAACGGGAACTTGCTGAGCATCATGATAAAGATGAGGCCGGCAGGTTGAAAGACGGCCGGCGTCACCCAGCGCCAGCCCAATAATTCGACGGCGATGCCTCCGCCCGCGGCGAACAGCACCCAGCCTTGAGCGAGAATAAAGGACGGCGTGATCAGAAGCAGCCAAGCGGAAGCGTCGAGCAGCTTCGACGTTCGGAACGACCAGCCGGCGCGCGCGACGGCAAGCGCGCTCCCGAGCAGCGTGGCCAGAAGCGTCGTGCCGATGCCAAGCAGAAGCGAGTTCTCCAGCGATTTCTGCCAAAGCGGGCGACGGAAGATTTCGAGCAGCAGCTTCCAGTCTCCCAGCTCGAAACGACCAAAGAAAATCCCGGGCAGCAGCACTTGAATCATGACTGCCGCCAAGGGATAGAGAACCAGGATGAACAAGATGACGCTTATCGTCCACCCCAGCCGATTATGATTCATGCCGAACATGTCCGTTATTGTACCGATTGATCCGCGAACCATTGCTTGATCGCGGCTTCGTTCCGTGATGCCCAAGAAGCTTCGGCCGCGACGAGCTTCGCGTTCGCCGCGCGGTCGGGTTTGGCGTTGACGCCTTTAACGGAAGGCTGGAAGTAGCTTTCGTCGCCTTGGTCGATCAAGGCTTGCTGCGTAGCGGGGTCAAGAAGGAACTCGACAAAAGCTTTGGCCGCGTTCGGATTTTTGGTGTCTTTTTGGATGGCGGCTACCCGAACGGATGCGGGGGCTCCCTCTTCCGGCCAGATGATTTCGATCGGCTCATTGGCGTTTTTCATCGCGTACGCGTTGCTTTCTTGCAGTGCGGCGATCGTAATTTCGCCGGCGGACAACGATTTGACGACGTTCGGATTTTTGGGATAGACCTTCAAGCCGTTCTTCATCCAGCCGCCGAAGAAGGTTTGTCCTTCTTCCATGCCTTTCTCGCCGAAGAACCAGGAGACGAATGGATAGGCGGGAGCGGCGATGGCGGGATCGGCCATTCCGATCGCGTCTTTGTATTTGGCGTCGGCGAACTGCTCCCAGCTTGTTGGGGCGTCCTCCGCCTTTACTTTGTCCTTGTTGTATACGATAACGCCCGCGGCATGCGCGCCGGTCGGTACGTACCAATTTTTTTCTGGAACAAACGAATTCGCGAAATCGGTCAGGCCGGAAAGGTTGTCCGGAGCCCAACCCTCCATCAATTGACCGGCTTCGCCCAGACCGTTAATGGAAGGCATGGCGTCCATCCACAACACGTCCCAGTGCGGATTGCCTTTCTCCGCCTCGACGCGGGACATGATCTCCGCGCCGTTGCCGACGACGAGCTCGACCTTATAGCCCGTAGCGGCTTCGAACAACGAAGGAATAAGCGCGTCAAAGTCGTTGAGGTAAACGGTAAGCGTACCTTCGTCCTCGACTTTGGGCTCTTCGGCAGGGGCAGCCGTTTCGGTCTGCGCGGGCGTCCCCGAAGTCTCCGGCCCGGCGTTGCCGGACTGATTGCCGTTGCCGGCTTCTCCGTTGCCGCACGCGGACAACGCTAGCAACAGCATGATCATAAACGCGGAAACAAAAACGTTCGATTGTTTTGACAACATGTCTATTGAGTCCCTCCATCTTCTAATTGGCTTGCACAACTAACATTACAGCCGATATGTAAGACGGGCATTAACGGTATGTCGAGTTTTTGTTAAATAAAGTCGATATGTATTGATATTTATATAGATGTTATCTATATTAATACCGATGACAAGGATGGAGGGAAACGCGCATGAACGTGCAGCAATTAAAAGTGTTCATCGAGATGTGCGGAGGGCGCACGCTGGCGGAAGCGGCGGACAGGCTGGGACTCCGGCAGCCGACGGTCAGCTTTCATCTCCGGAAGCTGGAAGAGGAGCTGGGGCAGGAGCTGTTCCGCAAGCTCTCCCGGAGCCTGCAGCCCAACGAGGCGTCCGCGGAGCTGCTTCCGTACGCGAAGCGAATCGTCTACTTGATGGAAGAGGCGAGGGGGGCGATGGCCGCATACCGTGATCGGGAAGAGGGCCGGCTGCGGATCGGCGCCAGCTATACGCCGGCCACCTACGTTCTGCCGTTTCATATCGCGAATTATCGCAAGCTTCACGATAGGCTGAACTTGACGCTTACCGTGAAGCAAGCGGAGACAGTGTTGTCCATGCTGCGTAATTACGAAGTGGATGCGGGCATCGTCTCGCTGGGACATACGTCGCATGAAGGGCTTACGGTGCTGCCGCTTATGCCGGACGAACTGAAGCTGTTTCTGTCGCCCGAGCATCCGCTGTCCGCGAAACAAGAGATCGGCACAGCGGATCTGTCCGGCGAGACTTTTCTGCTGCACGAGGTCGGTTCAACCTCCAGAACATTGTCGGACGAATGGGCCGCGGAGACCGGTCTTGCCTGGGGGCAAGTGATGGAGCTCGGGGCGATCGAAACGATCAAAGAATCCGTTAAACGCAATATCGGTCTCGGCTTGTTGCCGATCCGCAGCGCGCAACGGGAGGTGGATAACGGCGATTTGGTCGTCAAGGATCTCCCGGATTACAAGAACAAACGATACATTTGCCTCGTATATCGCAACGAAGAGCAGTTATCCGCCCAGGTACGAGGTTTTATCGAATATATTAGGCAGGTTATGGCTTAGATCACAATGCCTGCCGGCCCTCCTTTCCCTGTCGGGCTTGCTCCCTCCCGCTAACCCCCCGCTGCAGCCTGCCAAAATATTTGACCATTTCCTTAAGCGTATGCGCCCGCCCGATCGGTCCCCAGGCGTCCCACTCTCTGCTGTCGGGATAATAGACGCGGCTTTCCCGAACCGCGCGAAGCCGCTGCCATACGGGATCGGACGCGAACGCGTGGTAAACGGATTCGTCCGTCCACAGGATAAGCAGCTGCTCGGGGTCGAGCTGCAGCAGCTCGCGCGGCGTTACGGTGCGATAAGCGCCGAAATCGAGACCTTTCTCGGGCTTGAACCGCAGACGCTGATAGAAGAGCTCCGTAAACGCGTGATCGCTCGAACCGTACAGACGGCACTTTCCGGGGAGCAAGCGAACGATGGCCCATTTGCCCGCGGCGGCCGCCTCGGCCAGCTTGCGTCTGGTTTCTTGCTCCTGCTGCGCCATTCTGCGAATGACGCGCTCCGCCTCCGTCTTGCGGTCGACGCGGGCGGCGATCTCCCGGAAATATTGCTCCCACGTGACGGATTCGTCGATCAAATCGGCATTGCCGTCTTCTCCCCAGTGCTTGTCTCCCAGATCATGGTTTAGTCTCGTGCGAAGGACGAGATCCGGCGAATGCCTCATGACGTCCTCGGAACGGATCGGCCGCTCCGCGTTGAGCGGAATCGTGCCGCTAAGTCTCTCTTGAAGGAACGAAGGGAAGCCGGACGCCGTCTTGAAGTAGCTTGGGAAGCTCGGAGCGGCGATCGGCAATATGCCAAGCGCGAGCAGATGGTCCTGCAGCTGCAGGCTGCTGACGATCGCGATCCGCCGGTCGCGGCGCTTCATGAACACGGAGGGAGACACGCCCTCCGTTTTTTTGAACACGCGGCTGAAGTAAAGCTCGTCCTGGTAACCGACGCTGGTGGCGACATCCCGCAGCGCGGCGTTGCCGCTTGCCATAAGCTCCTTGGCGCGCAGCATGCGGAGACCGGTAAGATAAGCGCCCGGCGACATGCCGGTCAGCTTCTTGAACGCCCTGCTGTAAGAGCTTGGCGTCATGCCGGCCAGATCCGGCAAATCGCCGATTTGCACGGGCTTGCCGATGCGCTGTTCCATATAATCGATCGTGAGCTGGAGCGGATCGTGCGCGGGAGCCGACGCAACTTTCCGGTAGGCTTGGAGATGCAGGATCAGCTCGCCAAGCGCAAGCTGCCGGCGCAGCGAAGCAAGTTCCCCCCGTTCCTCGAGCGCTTGGCCGAGCTGGCGCAGCAGCGAGCCGGTCTGCGGGGCAGGAGCATGATGGACGGCGCCCGGAATGAACAAGGGCTGCGGCAACGAAGTTCCCTCCGGAACGGAAGCAGCGCTTTCGCCATTCACAAGAGCGGACTGGAAATGGACGAGGATAACGCTTAATCCTTCTGCGGAGTCGGGCATCAGCTCGGCGCATGCGCCGCCTTCCGGCAAATAGAAGAAGTCTCCTTCGCTAATGGGCCGGGAGGACAGGCTGCCGAAACAAACGATGCCGGAACCTTCCTGAATCCATGCTAGCGCGTCCGTGCCGCGAGCGGGAACTTCGGAACGCCTGCCTTCCCTGAAGCGATGCGATCCTATATGAAGCGGATAATAAGCGTAATAGATTGAGGTGGCATTCGGGCTCAAGCGACGCGCTCCTTTGAGAGGTTGTTCAAAAAGTCGCTAAACGAACTTTTTGATCCCGCACATTATTGCATTTCAATAGTGATAATCATTATCAACAAGAGTTTACCAGTAAAATCGGCCGCGGGCAATGACGGATTTCCGTTTTTTGCGAAATTTGTCCATATAAACAAGACAATATCGTGTATACCCAACAAGTGAATCCACTTGTACAATTAGCAATGAAAATGATTCTCATTGATTCGGGAGGGTGCGTTAGCGGTCATGCATACAAAGTCACATCGTTACTTCCGTCCGTACGCCGCCAAAGGGTTTCTGACGCTTGCCGCCGCGCTTGTCATCTCGGGATTGACGGGGTGCGGAACAGCCGGCACCGATGGAGCCGCCGTACCGGAGAGCAGCGCCGCCGCCGAGCAGGGGACTGAATCGCCTGCTTCCAATCCGTTCGAAGGGGTGTCGCCGGCAGACGTGCAAGGCTCGCAGGGCGGAATCGAGCAATTGTCGGACGACGTTAAGTCGTTGAAGTCCGCGGTGGAAGCGGGCGACAAGGATACGGCGACCGCGCTGGCGGATCGCATGGCGTCAACGTGGTTAGCAATTGCCGAGGAGGCGAAGGGACAACAGCCGGAGCGATACGAGCAGATTCAGGGCGATCTATCGAAGCTGCTGACTGCCGTCCAAGCGAAGGAATGGGACGCGACGCTCCTAATCGATCTGGATTATTCGCTGTACCAAGGCTTAAGGGATTTGAAGCAGGCCATGGGGTATTAGCACGACAATAAAGAGATAAGGAATGGTGAATTGATCATGAATGCAAAATCGAAACAATGGCTGCTGCTTATGCTTAGCCTGGTTGTGGCGATATCCTTTGTTCCGGCGACGGCTTCGGCCGCCGCCGCGTCGATTACCGTAACGATCGACGGGAAGGCGCAAAGCTATTCGGCCAAGCCGAGAATCGTGAACGGCAGAACGCTCGTCCCTTACCGCGCGATCGCGGAAGCGCTTGGCGGCACGGTCGGCTATGACGCGAAGCTCAAGAAAGCGACGATCAAGAAGGGCAGCCAAACCGTCGAGCTGACGCAAGGCAGCAAGACCGCTCGCATTAACGGCAGCGCGTCCACGTTGGATGCGGCACCGCTGAACGTTAACGGCACGTTGTTCGTGCCGCTGAGATTCGTAGGCGAATCGCTTGGCGTATGGGTGAACTGGAACAGCGGCACGTCCACGGCCGCGCTGGAGACGAAGCGTTCGTTCAAGCACGCTTGGGGAACCGCCACGCTGACGAAGGTGCCTAAGCGCGTCGTCGTCCTGTTCAACGGCGGTGTGGATATCGCTGTAACGCTTGGCGTCAAGCCTGTCGGCGCCGTCGAGTCGTACATCCAGCAGCCGTTCTACGAATATATTCGTCCTAGCTTGATCGGAACGAAGACATTAGGCGACGAGACGCAGCCGAACGTGGAAGCGATCGCCGCGCTGAAGCCGGACGTCATCATCGCGACCGAATGGCGCCACGAGAAAATTTATGCCCAGCTCAGCAAGATCGCGCCGACGGTCGTAACGCCGGACCTCGCCGATTGGCAGGATAACTTAAACATCATGTCCCGCGTCGTGAACAAGGAGGAAAAAGCAACGGCATTCCTGGCGGATTGGGACAAAAAAGTAGCTGACTTTAAGCGCAAGACTCCGGCAAGCGTAAAAGGCAAAGCCGTCTCCATTATCCGCATCAATCCGAACGGAAGCGCGCGGGCATATAACGAAGGTTTCGCTTATAAAATCTTCCAAGAACTCGGATTCGCTACGCCTAAGCAACAGAAGGCAACGGGCAGCACGATTATTAATGTAGCCTCCTACGAGCAAATGTCGCTCCTCGATGGCGATTACATCTTCGATTTCACGACGGATTGGGACGGCGACGGAGCCGTGCTGCAGCATCAGAAGGGCTGGACCAGCCACGCGCTGTGGAAAAACCTGAAAGCCGTCAAAAACAATAAGTATTACAAAGTCAACTCCGTGACATGGAATCTGTCCGGCGGCGCCATGGCGGCGAAGCTGATGCTGGACGATCTGTATTTCTACTTCGGCATGGAGTAACGGATTACGTTACAGAATTGATTGTAATTCAAATCATAGTTCAAAAAGTTCGGTTATCAGAACCGAGAAGATGGGAGGCAGCTAGAAACTGAGTATCGGAGCGTAGCAGAGCTACGTGAGAAACGGAAGGTTCGGCTGCATTCCATATTCGATGTCGAGT
>JAQSXN010000113.1 GCA_029256665.1 Paenibacillus sp. | reverse complement strand
TTCGTCCCAAACTTTTGGCAAGCGCGGCGGAAACCTCCGCATCTTCGCCCGGAAGAAGTCTACCCCCCGCTTCGACTAACGTTACGTTGACGCCAAAGTCCTGCAGCATGGAAGCCCATTCCACGCCGATCACTCCGCCGCCGATAATCAGGATCGACTCCGGAAGTTTGTCCATCTGCAAGGCATCATCGCTGGACAACACATGATTGCCGTCTCGCGCAAGACCCGGCAGCATTCGCGGTTTTGACCCGGTAGCGATGATAAGGTTCGTCGACACCACTTGCTCCATCTCGCCATTCTCCAGTTCTACGGCGAGCGATCCGCTTTTTGGCGAAAAAATCGAAGGTCCGATCACGCGGCCTTTACCGTTCAGAACGGTAATGCCGTGTTTTTTCATCAAGCTCTGCAAACCGCGATAAAGCGTATCGACCGTCTCGGCTTTGCGAGCTTGCACTCTGCCGAAATCCAGTGAAACGTCCTCTCTGGCTATCGTAACGCCATAATGGGCGCCGGCCAAAATCGTTCTATATACTTCCGCGCTTCTTAACATCGATTTGCTTGGTATGCATCCTTTATGCAGGCAGGTGCCGCCGAGCTTATCTCGCTCCACCAATGCTACCTTCTTGCCAGCTTGCGCTGCCCTTATAGCTGCCGTATAGCCGCCAGGACCGCCTCCAAGCACGGCTACGTCCACTTGAATTGCCATTTCTGTTGTCGCCTCCGCATCGAAAAACGATAATTGCTATTCTATTGTACCTTTTTTCATTTGCCATTTCACTGTTTCGGAACAAATGGACAAGGAGTAACCGAACGAGTTATGATAATAGGAATGAGAATGCGGACGGAAGTCTGCTTATGATAAGGAGCATTAGACGTTATGAGACTGTTGGTGTCCCGCGTTGTCGCCATCTTGTTCTTGGTCGTTCCTGGCGTTGCCGCTTGCTTTGGCTTTCTGAAGATGAAAGACGCATTATTCTTTTATTTCTCCGAATTCGGTAATGATCAAGTTACGCCAGACTTTGAGTGGTTAAAATTTTTACTTGGCTTTATTCTTTTCTTTGCCGGAGCGGGTTTCATCGGGGGTTGGATTTTCTTCCGCGACCGCAAACGCAATTATGTGGCTCCTCGCTTTAAACAAAAGCGGCCTCGTCCGCCTAGACCGCAGTCTTCGCCGCCGGAAGGTCCGTAATGAAGATTGGAACATACGTTGAGAACACAATATTGACTCTTGGTTTACAAATATAATCGTTTCTTTACAATTTCGTCCGAAAGCTTTAATGCAGCGATGACGTTGTCCCAGTAAACTAAATTCATCAATCAGGATTGGTGGTGAATTTCAGGGTGACGATGATCGTATACGATGTTTTCGTGGACGGTAAAGTGCAAGAAACGCTGCAGCCGCGCGGACAGAGATTACAGGACATATCCGGCTTTATCAAGTCCGAAGCCGCAAGGCTTATTGCGAAGTACGGCCGCAATGTTTATCTAAACAGAAGAATCGTTTACAAATGAGGCATCTTTCGATAGCCTTTTTTTGTTGTCTATAAACAAAAACCGCCTCATTCATTGGTAGCTGAACCCAAGAATGAAGCGGTCATCCGGAGCGAGAAGTAGTTAGCTCACCTTGTGCTCGATACGAAGCTTGTCGGCGACCATCGCGATAAATTCGCTGTTCGTTGGCTTCGACTTGCTGATGTTGATCGTATAACCGAACAAATGGCTGATGCTGTCGATGTTGCCGCGCGTCCAGGCGACTTCAATCGCATGGCGGATGGCGCGTTCAACGCGCGAAGGCGTCGTTTTGAATTTTTCGGCGATGGCAGGATACAACGTTTTTGTTATCGCGCCGAGAATTTCGATGTTGTTGTATACCATCGTAATAGCTTCGCGCAAATACTGATATCCTTTAATATGCGCGGGAACGCCGATTTCATGGATGATGCTCGTAATGTTAGCGTCCAGGTTTTTCCCTTTGGCAAGCGGCACGACGTTGGACTTCAACATCGTCGTGCTGGAGCTAAAGCTGGAAGTTGCCCCAGAGTAGGTATTACTGCTTCCTACTAACTGACGGATTCGATTGGCTAGAATATCCATATCGAACGGTTTAAGTATGTAATACGACGCACCGAGCTGAACGGCCTTTTGAGTAATGTTTTCTTGACCGAAGGCTGTCAACATGATGATTTTGGGCATTGGGGACAAGTTCATTTCCTTCAACTTTTCAAGTACGCCCAGACCGTCAAGATGAGGCATAATAATATCCAAAATAAGCACATCAGGGACGCTGCGCGTTTGCTCCAGATGCCGGATTACTTCTTCTCCGTTGTAGGCCACGCCACTTACATGCATATCACTTTGTTCGGATATGTATTCCGATAACAGGTTCGTAAATTCTCGGTTGTCGTCAGCCAACAAAACTTCGATCTTGTGCAAGATAATTATCCTCCCTTAAATGATAGTTTGCTGTATCGCTCATGGGTTGTCTAACTAAGGTTTTCGACACGGCTAATGGAATTCCTTCTGTCGAAAATCTTTTTTCTTTATTTTTTTTCAACTATTCGATATAATTAATAATTTACTTCATAATGCCCTTATTTTCGTGTCCATTCGACATATTTAGTCTCATCGTACGCCTTTTACCGCGAAAAAATAAACGCCTCGAGCGACAACATAACTGCTCGAGACGTTCTTCTTATGCAGCGTTTTGTTTCATTGACGTTTCTTTGTTTAGCACGCCGGCATCCTGCAACATCCATTCGATAAAGCAACCGTAACCGGACGTTGGATCATTGACGAACACATGCGTCACGGCGCCAACGATCTTGCCATCCTGGATGATTGGACTGCCGGACATTCCTTGAACGATTCCGCCCGTTTTGTTAATTAGCCGTTTATCCGTTATTTTGATGACCATGCCTTTGGTTGCCGGGCCGGATTGTTTGGATACGTGCACGATTTGTATATCGAATCGTTCGACCTTCTGATCGTTCACTACCGTCAAGATTTGCGCCGGTCCTTCTTTTACATCCTCAGCAAACGCAACGGGGAGCGCCTTGTCGCTGAAGCTATGTTCGGGGCCTTCGCCCATTTTGCCAAAGATGCCGAACTGCGTATTTCGTTCGATGTTGCCCAATATTTTGCCTTCCTTCACGAACTGCGCCCGTTTCTCTCCGGGTTCGCCGGTCTGGCTTTTGTTGATGGACATCACGCTGGATTCAAGAATATGGCCTTCGCCCACCTCGATTGGGGTTTGAGTATCCATATCGGAGATCACATGGCCTAGAGCGCCGTAGACGCCCTGATCCGGAGCATAAAACGTTAACGTGCCTACTCCTGCCGCCGAGTCTCGAATATAAAGCCCTAGGCGCCACGCTCGGTCGTCGGCATCATATACCGGATTAAGCACCGTTTCGTTCATTTGGCCGGAACGCTTGTAAGTAATGCGAAGAGGACGTTTCGTCAAGCCGTATTCTTCTGTTAGCTTGCCGATGCGATGGACTTCGGTAACCGGGGTGCCGTTAATGGTCATAATAAGATCGCCTAGCTTTAATCCTGCCAATTCCCCCGGAGAATGTTTGACGCCGCCGCCGTCTACGACTTGATGGTGTCCGACGACAAGAACGCCAGCCGATTTCACTTTCACGCCGATCGTCTGTCCGCCCGGGATAACGCGAAGATCCGGAACGACTTTGACTTTTACCGTCTTGAATGGGATTTTACCGAATAATTTCACTTGCATGTTCGTCTGTCCGCTCTGACTCGGCTCAAGCGACAGCGGCTTGCTTAAATTAACGGATAGGGAATGTTCGGAGGATCCGTTAACATGCAACATGTGCGGGTCTACGGTGACTTCTGCTTGCACGGGAACTCCGTATTGCAAACGTTTCAGTTGGCCGGAGAATAAACGAAGTTCATTCGGGAATGCGGCGAATTGTTGAAACGATGAGGAGAAACCGATCATGCAAACGAAGAAAACGAGAACCAGGCCAATCATACGTTTCCGCCTGTTGGAGTTCAATGTATTCACGCTCCCTGTCATTCCTTCGCATGACGAAAAAGGATTTATCGCCATTGGCGTACCTTTAAGTTACCCCGACCCCCATGTTTTATGTCCGCAAAAACATTCCCTGAATCCCTTCCATTACGCTCCCTTCAGTCCATGTGCCAAATCAAGCATTTCTTGTGCGTGATTTCGGGTTTTTTCCGTTACCTCTACGCCGCCAAGCATCCGCGCAAGTTCGTTAATCCGTTTATCGGTTGCCAATTCCGTAACCGATGTAGCCGTTCGGCCATCGGATACGAACACCTGGCACTTCGATGATAATGCCGACATCTTCTCCGCGATGGCTTGAGCGGCTCTGCCGCTGACGCCTGTGTCCACCTCGTCGAAGATAAGGACGGGCACTTGATCGATTTCGGCAAAAATACTCTTAAGCGCAAGCATAATACGCGACATTTCGCCGCCTGACGCGATACGGTTGAGCGGTTTAAGCGGCTCACCGGGATTGGAGGACAACAAGAATACCGCATCGTCGATTCCGTTGCCATGAAGCTTGGCAGCTTGATTATCGCCGCCGCCATCCGATGTCGCACCCTCTAATGAAACGCGGAATTTAGCTGAAGGCATCAGCAATTGGCCTAGCTGGCTTTCGATGCTGTCCGACAGGGTAACGGATGCGTGTTTGCGAAGGGCGGATAGTTCTTGCGCAAGACTGTAGGCGTGCCGATACGCCTCTTCTTCTTGAGCTCGGAACTTCGCCGCCAACTCGTCGCGATTCTCGATTTTGTCGCGTTCGTCCGTGATCTTCTCGAGATAACATAATATATCAGGTATCGTTTCCCCATATTTGCGTTTTAATCCATGGATCAGGTCCAACCGTTCTTCGATTCTTGCCAGGCTCTCGGGATCGGCATCAATGCCGTCGCGATAATCGCGCAACTGAAACGCCGCGTCTTCCGCTTGGTAGAACGCCGATTGGAGCTGCTCCAGTAACGGACTCAGCGCCTTCTTATCATAGTTGACAATGTCTGTCAATTTGGAAATCGCTTTGCTAAACGCGTCCAATCCTTTGCCGCCATACAGCAACGTATAAGCTTCGGACGCCGCATCCATACGTTTCTCTGCATACATAAGCGTCTTGCGTTGCTCCATTAGAAGCTCGTCCTCTTCGGGCTTAAGTTCCGCGGCGGTAATCTCCTCGATCTGGAATCGGTACAAGTCGAGCATCTGAACGTTATGGCGAGCCGTATTCTCTAATTCCTTGAGCGCGCTGCGAATATCCATCAATTGACCGTACGCACGCTTAAACTGCGTCTTACGTTCGATTAGCAAATCTCCGCCGAACAGATCCAGCCACTCCAGATGCTGTTCGGAGCGAAGCAAAGATTGATGTTCGTGCTGTCCGTGAATATTGACAAGGCTTTCGCCGATTTCTCTTAGCATCGTCATCGTAACAAGCTGTCCGTTGACGCGGCTAACGCTTTTCCCTTGTGCGGATAGCTCTCTGCGAATGACGAGCATCTCCTCGGAAGAGAATTGTACGCCGAGCCTCCGCAAGATCGACCAAACCGGATGATGAGCCTGCATATCGAACAAAGCCTCCATCTCGGCCTTATCGCATCCGTAACGAACCATGTCCGAGGAACCGCGACCGCCGACAAGCAGGCTGAGCGCGTCGATCAAGATCGACTTGCCCGCGCCCGTCTCCCCCGTCAGCACATGGAATCCGTTATGGAATGAAATTTGTACTTCTTCAATGACGGCTAAATTCCGAATCGACAGCTCTCGCAGCATGTTCGCATGCCTCCTTAATTGTTTAACGCATCAACTTCGCGGTAACTATACACACTATAGACGTTATCCCGATTCCGTTCCCTTAATTCAACAGCTCCAGAAGCCTCTCCGTAACGGTCATGCTCTGCGGCTTCGTCCGACAGATAATGAGTATCGTATCGTCTCCGCAGATCGTTCCCATCACTTCGCTCCATTCCATGTTATCGATCAAACCGCCGATCGTGTTAGCCGTACCCGGCAGACACTTGAGCACCACCAAATTATCCGTATAATCGATGCCGGTAAAGTGATCCACGATCGCCCGCTTCAGCTTATGAATCGGATTCTGGCGATGGGCATCCATCGGCAGCGAATATTTGTATCGCCCTTCTTCTATTGGCACCTTGATCAGCATAAGCTCCTTGATGTCCCTCGAGACCGTTGCCTGCGTCACTTGCATGCCCGACTCGCGAAGCGACTCGACCAGTTCTTCCTGCGTCTCGATGATGCTGCTTGCGATAATTTCCTTGATCTTGAATTGCCTGATTCCCTTCATAAACAAACCCCCGTTGTTACGTATGTTCAGTCGTCGGTCAAATGGAAAACGATCTTGCGGACCGTGCCTTCCTTCGCGTCTATGTACAAAATACCGGCGCAATCCTGCAACAGCAAAGCGTAAACAAGAAGCTTGTCCCTGAGTCCGCTAGCGGTCCATTCCATGGGCTTTCGCTCCCTGGCGGTCTTGACCACGTAAGTGAGATCGTCCTTGGTGGCCATGTAATCGATATACATGCGCGCTCCGGTTCCGATCGGCGCGCCGTCAAGCTCGACCGGGATCGGCACGACGTGTTTAGCCGAAAGCACCTTGAAGCCGTTCCGCTTCAGCAGCTTTACGTTCTCGTCGTCATCGGACACCGCGGCTCCCTTGCCCAGCGTGATGCGGTTCATGTTGACCGGAGCATGCAGCCACCGATAGAACGCGCGGTAGATCCATACGAGCAGCAATACGCCCGCTAGCGCCATTATAAACCAATCGCCGTATTTATCCATAGCGTTTCACCTCATTCGACCAAAGCGAATCACGGAAGCGAACGTTTGTTTGGTCTTAGTTTATCAAATCAAGGGACAATTTGTAAAGCAAAAAGATGCCAATCCAGTGAAACCGATCGGCATCTTGCGTTGTTGTGTATATGCGGTTGAGTAAAATCAGGTACAAATACGGCGTTTCAAGGCTTGCCTTTAAATGTGCGATTGGCCTCGGCGACCAATTCGACAATGGTTAGTTCGAGATTCGATATTGCCGATTCTGCCGAGGCCGAGTCCAGGGTCAAAGGCGTCTCCCAATAGGCCAGAAACTCGATATTCCCTTCCCCGCCCGTTATCGGAGAATACGTTAAGCGACGCAGCGAGAACCCCGCTTCGGACGCGTATCCCAGCACCTGCCGAATTACTTCCGCGTGTACGGAAGGATCCCTTACGACGCCGAGCTTGCCGACCTTTTCTCTGCCGGCCTCGAATTGCGGCTTAATCAAAGCAACGACTCCCGCATTTTGGGGAAGCAGCGTCGCGAGCGTAGGCAAGATGTGTTTTAGAGAAATAAAGGAAACGTCAATGCTCGCAAAGTCGGGTCGCGGACCTTCGAGATGCTCCGGCAGCATATAACGGAAATTCGTCCGTTCCATCACGCGGACCTGCTCGTGCTGCCTTAGCGACCAGTCGAGTTGATTGTAGCCGACGTCGATCGCGTACACGAAAGAGGCGCCGTTCTGCAAAGCGCAGTCCGTAAATCCGCCGGTCGAAGCCCCGATATCCAGCATCACCCTGCCTGTCATGTCGATGCCGAACGATTTTATCGCTTTCTCCAGCTTAAGTCCGCCTCTGCTCACGTACGGATGCAATGCGCCTTTTACTTTAATGTCCGCCGAACGCGGCACTTTCATGCCGCTTTTGTCCACCGGCTCATCGTCCACGAGCACGAGCCCGGCCATTAACGCCTTTTTCGCTTTCTCCCGGCTGTCGTAATACCCGCGCTCCACTAGCAGCACGTCGATACGTTCTTTCGGTATGGTTGTCATTTACGTTCCCTCTTTACGCTTGACCCGTTGCGCGTTTCATGCGCCTCGGATTCATGGAACGAAGCTCGGTGGCGACGCGCTCTGCTGTCAGGCCGACTTCTTCCCGCTGCTGTTCGATGGAGCCGTGCTCCACGAACACGTCCGGCACGCCCAATATGCACACGGCCGTATCGTACAATCCCTTGAAGGAATAAAATTCGAGAACGGAGCTGCCAAAACCTCCGAGCTCTGCCCCTTCCTCCAAAACGATGATGCGTTTGCCCTTCTCCGCAAAGTCGATCAGCATCTCTTCGTCGAGCGGTTTAATGAATCTGGCGTTTACGATTCCAACCTGCACGCCTTCGCGCTTCATCATCTCGGCGGCTGCTTCGGCCACCCCGATCATGGGACCGATGGCCAAAATGACGCTCGAATCCCCTTCTCGCAGCGTCTCCCACTTGCCGATCGGGAGAGGCTGGGGAGCGGCGTCCAGCTCTACGCCGACGCCGTTAATGCGCGGATATCGCACGGCGATCGGTCCATCGTTATAATCGATGGCCGTCTTCATCATGCGGCGCAGCTCGTTTTCGTCTTTGGGCATCATAATGACCAAATTCGGCACATGGCGCAAGAACGCGATGTCGTAGACGCCTTGATGGGTCTCCCCATCTGGTCCCACGAAGCCGGCCCGGTCAATGGCAAAGACGACATTGAGATTTTGGCGGCATATGTCGTGCACCACTTGATCGTACGCTCTTTGCAAGAACGTCGAATACACGGCGAATACGGGCTTTAAGCCTTCCATTGCAAGCGCGGCGGATAAAGTTGCGGCATGCTGCTCGGCGATGCCCACGTCGATCATCCGATTCGGGAACGCCTCCGCGAATTCGATGAGCCCCGAGCCGCTAGGCATTGCCGGCGTGACGGCCACGATTCTTTCGTCCTCGCGAGCCAGCTGAATCAGCATGTCTCCGAATACTTTCGTGTACATCGGCGGTCCGACCGCTTTGACCATTTGTCCGGACTCGATCTTATACGGCGACGCGCCATGCCACTTGTGGGAATCGGCTTCGGCAGGAGAATACCCTTTTCCTTTGACCGTGATGACATGAACGAGCACCGGACCGGGCATGGAATCCGCTTGTTTCAGAATATCGAGCAAGCCGTCCAGGTCGTGACCGTCTACTGGGCCAAGATAAGTAAGCCCGAATTGCTCGAACAAAATTCCGCTGACCAGCAAATACTTCAGGCTGTCCTTGAATCGTTCCGCCGTTTTGGCCAACTTCCCGCCGATTGCCGGAATTTTGTTCAGCAGATGCTGAAGCTCGTCCTTGGCCTTCTGGTAATGGCGGTCTGTGCGGATCCTGCCCAAATAATGATGCAGCGCCCCGACGTTCGGAGCGATCGACATCTCGTTATCGTTCAGAATAACAATCATGTTGCGTTTTTCGTGACCGATATGGTTGAGCGCTTCGAGAGCCATTCCCCCGGTCAAAGCTCCGTCGCCTATAACGGCGACCACGCGGTTGTTGCTGCCCTTCAAGTCGCGCGCAAGAGCCATGCCCATTGCTGCCGACAGCGAAGTGCTGCTATGGCCGGCTTCCCATACGTCGTGCTCGCTTTCGGAACGCTTGACGAAGCCGCAAAGTCCTTTGTACTTGCGCAGCGTGTCGAATTGATCCATGCGGCCTGTCAATATTTTGTGAACGTAGGATTGATGTCCGACGTCGAATATGAATTTATCTTGAGGACTATCGAATAAATAATGCAGGGCGAGCGTTAATTCCACGACGCCGAGATTGGGTGCCAGATGTCCTCCCGTTACGGACAGCTTCTCGATCAGAAACTGGCGAATCTCGCCCGCAAGCTGTTCGAGCTGGCCAACCGATAATCCGTCTAGATCCTCTGGTCCTTTGATTTGTTCAAGCAGCACATGATTTCCTCGCTTTCGAGGACAGCACGAACGCCGTCCGATGAACGTCTACATTTTACCTATTATAGCATAGTTGTCGAATGTGCCAAAACAGAAACCGTTGTTTGCGGTCGGTTAATGGTCGCGATGCACTAAATAATCGGCAATCTGCAGCAATCTCGACGGCTCTGCGAGACCGGCTTCGATGATCGCGGATTTGGCCTGGTCGGTCAGCCGCGAGACGAGCGCCTTGCTCTCATCGAGTCCAATGAGATACGGATACGTGACCTTCTGCTGCTCGACGTCGCTGTTCGTCGGCTTGCCCAGCTTCTCCGCGTCGCCGACAAGATCCAGAATGTCATCCTGAATCTGGAAGGCCAAGCCGAGATTGCGGCCAAAAAGTTCAAGCAGGTCCAACTGGCGATTGCTCGCGCAACCGATGCGTCCGCCCGACTTGACCGAAAACACGATCAGATCGCTTGTTTTGTGAAGATGGATGTATTCAAGCTCGGCGATGGACGTAATCCCTTGCTCGCCAAGCATGTCGGCCGCCTGTCCGCCAACCATGCCCGAGGCGCCCGCAAGCTCCGCAAGCTCTTCCGATATGGCAAGCGCCGTCTCGGCGGGGACGCCTAGCTTCGCGGTATGAGCGACGAGTTTGAACGCGTGCGTTAACAGCGCATCGCCCGCAAGAATCGCCATCGCTTCGCCGAACACCTTGTGATTCGTCGGCTTGCCGCGGCGAAAGTCGTCATTGTCCATCGCCGGCAAGTCGTCATGGATCAGGGAATACGTATGTATGTATTCGACCGCGCACGCAACCGGCAGCGCGGACTTTCGATCGGCGGCCGATCCTCGAATGGCCTCCGCCGCCGTCAAGACGAGCGACGGACGAATCCGCTTGCCGCCTGCGCCTAAGGAATAACTCATTGACTCTCTTAGCGTCTTGGGCATCTCCCAAGACGGCGCCAGCGATCGCGATAACTCTGCTTCCGTCTCGGCCGCGCTTTGACGCAAGTAATCGCGAATTGTAGAAGTGGTATCCCTGGCTTCCAATCGTTATTCCCCTTTGTCTTCGCTTGCAGAGGCAAACGGTTTTTTCTGAAATCCTTGCTCCGTCTCCAGAAGCAGTTCGATCTTCTGCTCCACCTGCTCCAGCTTGCCGCCGCATAATTGCGACAGCTTCATGCCTTCCTGGAACAATTCGATCGCCGTCTCGAGTGGAACGTCGCCGTTCTCAAGCCGCGCCACGATGTCCTCGAGCCGATCCATCGCCTGTTCGAAGCTTAGCTCTTCATTTAGGGTGTTGGCCATTTCGGTTAATCTCCTTTCACCTCAAGAACTCGACAGCTAATCGCGCCGTCGGCCAGCTTGACGGTCACATCATCGCCGGGAGCCGCATCCGATACGGATTTCAGCAATCGTTGCCCTTCTCCGTCGTAGATCAGCCCATAACCGCGAGCCATCACTTTAAGCGGACTAAGCGCGTCCAGCTGGCGGATGCCTCCATGCAAGCGCTGCTTCTTTTCCTTAATCAGGGCTGAGGCTGCAAGCTCCAGCTGGCGCTTAGCGGAACCTAGCCTTTTCGCCGAGAAGGCGATTTTTTCTCCGGGATGCCTGGCGGCAAGTCCTTTGTCCATCTTGCCAAGTCTCGCTCTCTCTCTAATCGCCACATACTGCGTCCGCTGGCGCAACTGCTCCTGCAGACGATCGAGACGCTGTGCCTGATCGAGCAAGTATCTCCTCGGGTAACGGAAGAACGGCGATCTTAGCGCGCGTTCCAGCCGCTCTCGCTGTCCTTTTATCTTGCTTTGAGCAGCTCCCGCCAGCCGTTGATTCAGCCGGTTCAACCGTTGCCCAAGCTCCGCAACATGAGGGACGGCCAGCTCGGCTGCCGCCGTCGGCGTCGCCGCGCGCAGATCAGCCGCAAAGTCGGCTATCGTATAATCGGTTTCGTGTCCGACCGCGCTAATGACCGGTATGGCCGAACCCGCGATCGCTCTTGCGACGGCTTCTTCGTTGAACGCCCACAGTTCTTCCAGCGATCCGCCGCCGCGGCCTACGATTAATACGTCGCATTCGCCGAAACGGTTCATCGAATGGATGGCGCTTACGATCGCGGGCGCAGCGCCCGCTCCCTGCACGAGCACGGGGCATATATACACCGGAATGAGCGGATATCTTCGGTTCAAAGTCGTTATAATATCGCGTACCGCAGCTCCGGTCGGAGAAGTAATGACCCCGATCGCTTTAGGGTACGCGGGAATGGTCCGCTTGCGGGACGAGGCGAACAACCCTTCCTTATCCAACTTTTCCTTCAGCTGCTCGAAAGCCAGATACAGGCTTCCGATGCCGTCGGGCTGCATCGCTTGACAATAAAACTGATAGTTGCCGTCGCGCTCGAAGACGGATATATTGCCGCGCGCGAGCACCTTCGCCCCTTCTCGCGGGATAAACGGAAGCCGCGCGTTGTGAGTGGCGAACATGACGCATTTGAGCCGGCTGCCTTCGTCCTTGAGCGTGAAATACATATGGCCGCTGGAATGATGGGTGAAATTCGAAATTTCCCCTCGCAGCCACACATCGCCAAGAACGATATCGCTCTCCAGCTTCATGCGGATATATTTGTTTAATTCTTTAATGGAGTATACGCGAGGTTGTGCGGTCACCGGCTACACCTCGATTCCGTTCGTCCTCTTGGCTGCTTTGATCGTATTGCCCATCAGCATCGTAATGGTCATGGGACCTACGCCGCCGGGAACGGGAGTGATGTAACCGGCTGTTTCCAGGCAGTCTTCGTAGTCGACATCGCCAGCGAGCTTTCCGTCCGGCAGGCGATTAATGCCGACATCGATGACAACGGCTCCCGGCTTGACGAAACGGCTGTCGATCGCTTTCGCTTTTCCGATCGCCACGACCAGAATATCCGCTTGTTTAGCAATTTCTTCCATGTTAGCCGTGCGCGAATGGCAGATCGTCACCGTCGCGTTCTCGCGAAGCAGCAGCATTGAAACGGGTTTGCCCACGATGTTGCTGCGCCCGATGACGACGGCGTGTTTGCCATTGATGTCAACGCCGCTGCGCTTGATCAGCTCGATAACGCCGGCAGGGGTGCAAGGCAGCAAGCTATCGTCGCCGATCGTCAAGTTGCCCACGCTTTCAGGATGGAAGCCGTCTACGTCTTTCGCGACGCTGATCGCATCGATAACCGCTTTTTCGTTCAGATGTTTGGGCAGCGGCAGCTGCACGAGTATGCCGTTAATCGACGCTTGGTTGTTAAGCTTGTCGATCAACGCCAATAATTGCCCGTCCGTCGTATCGGCAGGGAGACGATGCACCTCCGAATAGATGCCGAGCGCGATACAAGCCTTTTCCTTCGAACCGACGTACACCTTGGAAGCAGGGTCCTCGCCGACCAACACGACCGCCAGGCCGGGCACGATGCCCTGCTCTTTCAGCTTTGCGACCTGCTCCATCCATTCGCCGCGAATTTGCTCCGATATCTTCTTGCCATCGATGATTTGCGCTCCCATGTACGTCATCGTCTCCTTTATCCTGTTTTCCGCGCGCGCGGAAA
>JAQSXN010000112.1 GCA_029256665.1 Paenibacillus sp. | reverse complement strand
GGTCAAGCTCGGGCGTGCAGCTCAACCAAACGACGGAGGATCCGAACCTCCGGAAGCTGTTCCAGGACGCCAAGTTCCGCGAGGCGCTCTCGATCGGCGTGGACCGCACGCAAATCTCGGAGATCGTATCCAATGGCATCGCCGAACCCGTTCAAGCATCCATTCCGGAAGGGGTGCAAGGATACCAGGAAGGCTGGGCTCAGCAGTGGGCCGAGTACGATCCGGATCGCGCCAACCAGCTGCTTGACGAGATTGGCCTGACTAAGCGGGACAAGGACAATTTCCGCCTTCATGCCGACGGTTCCGACTTGACGATCACCATCGTCGAATCGTCGACGGATACGGCGGCTTTCCTGGAGCTGCTGAAGAAGTATTACGAGGACATGGGCATCAAGACGAACGTCAAGGTCGTCGACGGAGGCACGTTCTTCGATATGAAATACGCCAACAAGGTGCCGATGACGACGGAGAACATCTCGGTGGTCAACGTAGCCTTCCGCCCCGACACGATGGTGCCGCTTCGCGTCATTACCCCTTGGTTCGGCCATTACGGCTTGTACACGCAATCGGGAGGCAAGGAAGGCATTCAGCCGGAGGGCGACGTGGCCAAAATTCTGGAGATCTGGGATCAAATCAAAGCCAGCAAGTCGTTCGACGAAATCAATCAGCTCAGCAATGAAATCGTGAAAATCCATCAGAAAAACCAATGGGTCATCGGCTACGCCGGACCTACGCCGGTACTTGTCGTGGCTTCCAACCAAATGCGCAACATTCCGTCCGACCGTATCTGGTCCGATGAATACCGTTCGCTGGGACACGGCCATCCCGCACAGTTCTTCATCAAGCAATAAGGACGAATTTCATGCCGGGGGCATGGAGAGGACGGGGGGGACGTACCGCGAAAGTCCCCTCCCGTTGTCTCCGGTCCATGATTCGAGCACTCCGGAGGAGAGGAAGAGCGATGCTTCAATACATTATCAAGCGGTTGTTGCTTGCCATACCCGTCGTGTTCGTCATTTCCTTTATCGTTTTTTACATCATTCAGCTGCCGCCGGGCGATTACGTATCTTCCTATTCAGCGAAAATGTCCGCGTCCGGGGATATCCTGACGCAAGCCGAGATGGACGAAATGCGCACCACGCTGGGACTCGATCGGCCGGTGTACGAGCAATATTACATTTGGATGAAAAAGATATTTGTCCATGGCGATCTCGGATTCTCTTTCAACTACAACAAGCCGGTCTTGGACATTGTGAAACAATATATGGGCCTTACGCTGGTCGTCTCGCTCGTCACGATGGTGTTCCACTACATCGTCGCGATCCCGATCGGGATCTACACGGCGGTCAAACAATATTCGGCCGGCGACTATTTCTTCTCGGGCGTCAGCTTCATCGGCATGGCGACGCCGAACTTTCTGCTCGCCATCATCCTCATGTTTTTGTCCTACAAGCTCTTCGGCGATCCGCTGCTGGGCCTGTTCTCGCCCGAATACGTCAACGCTCCGTGGTCGATGGCCAAGTTGACCGATCTGGCGCAGCATATGGTTATTCCGGTCATCGTCATCGGGTTGGCCGGCACCGCGGACCTGATCCGGATCATGCGAGGCCAGATGCTCGACGAGCTGAACAAACCGAACGTCGTCACGGCAAGGGCGAAGGGATTGTCGGAGATGCGCATTCTGTTCAAATATCCGACGCGCGCCGCGCTCAACCCGATCGTCAGCACGTTCGGCTGGTCGCTGTCCTCCATCTTCACGGGATCGACCATTACGGCGATCGTCCTCAATCTGCCGATTCAAGGGCCGATCATGCATAATGCCCTGCTGGGGCAGGACATGTACCTGGCTGGTTCCTGGCTGCTGTTCATGGCCCTGCTCACCGTGCTCGGGACGTTGATATCCGACATCCTGCTCGCATGGCTTGATCCAAAAATCCGCACAGAGTTCAGGGGATCTTAACGATGAGACCATTACCATTGATGAAACGCCCGAAGCTCGCGCCAGCCGGCGCGCAGCGGTCGAAGGATGCGGAGTACAGCTCGCAGTGGACGCTGATCTACCGGCGGTTCAAGAAGCATAAGCTGGCGAGAATCAGCATGTATATCCTGGCCTTCCTATATGTTGTCGCCCTGTTCGCCCAATTCGTCGCGCCGTACAGCCTGCAAAGCTACGACAGCAAATATGTCAACGCTTCCCCGATGGGGCTTCGCTTCGTCGACGCGGAGGGCAAGTTCCATATTCGGCCGTTCGTCTACGAGCTGAAGTCCGAGCGCGATCCGGAAACGATGCGCAAAATCTTTATCCCCGACACGGAGAAGAGACACCCGTTAAAGCTGTTCGCGAAAGGCGAGCCTTACCGGTTTCTCGGGACGTTCACGACCGACATCCACCTGTTCGGCGTGGACGATCCCGGCCGCATCTTCCTGCTCGGCACGGACGGCATGGGCAGGGACCTGTTCTCCCGCATCGTGCTCGGCAGCCAAATCTCGCTCAGCATCCCGCTGGTCGGCGTGGCGATCAGCTTCGTGCTCGGCCTAATCATCGGAGGCATATCCGGTTACTTCGGCGGCTGGATCGATTCGTTGATTCAACGGATAATCGAAATCATCCGCTCCTTCCCGACGCTACCGCTTTGGATGGCGCTTTCCGCGGCCATTCCGCCGCGAATACCGGTCGTCACGATGTATCTGTACATCGTCATCATCTTCGCTTTCATCGGCTGGACGGATCTCGCGCGCGTCGTTCGCGGCAAGTTCATCTCGCTCAAGAACGAGGATTATATCGTGGCCGCCAAGATCGCCGGCGTAGGCGACGCCAAGATCATCGTCAAGCATCTGCTGCCGGGATTCATGAGCTACCTGGTCGTGGCGACGACGTTAGCGATTCCGGCGATGATTCTAGGCGAGACGGCGATGAGCTTCCTCGGTCTCGGCGTGCGATCCCCCGCCACCAGCTGGGGCGTCCTGCTGCAGGAAGCGCAGAAGATCGAGAACGTCGCCTTGTATCCATGGAAGCTGCTCCCCCTCGGGGCGGTCATCCTTACGGTATTGACCTACAATTTCCTTGGCGACGGCATGAGGGATGCGGCGGACCCGTACAAAAAATAAGGCATAGCTGACGGAGGGGATACCATGACCATGCAAGCGGCTTTAGAAGAACATAAGGCGCATAAAGAGCAGCCCATCCTGACCGTTCGGGATCTCAAAATAAAAATCGGCATGGATAACGGGATCATGCACGCGGTGGACGGGGTCGATCTCCGTATCTACAAAGGCAAGACGCTCGGTTTGGTAGGCGAATCGGGCTGCGGCAAAAGCCTGACGAGCCGCTCTCTGATCGGCATCAACCCGAAGGAATGCGAGACGAGCGGGAGCATCGTCTACCATTCGCCTTCGAGCCACGAGCTGAACGGGACCGACTTGTTGTCGCTTAAGCCGACTAGCAAACAGATTCGCTCCTTGCGAGGCCGGAAGATTTCGATGATTTTCCAGGAGCCGATGACGGCGTTCTCCCCCATGTATACGATAGGCAACCAAATCATGGAGGCCATTATCACCCACCGGACCAAGAACAAAAAGGAAGCGAAAAAAATCGCGCTGGAGATGCTGGCGAAGGTCGGCATATCCGATCAAGAGAAGCGCTTCGACCAATATCCGCACGAGTTCTCGGGCGGAATGCGGCAACGGGCCATGATTTCGATGGCGCTGTCCTGCAATCCGGAGCTTCTGATCGCGGATGAGCCGACGACGGCGCTCGACGTGACGATTCAGGCGCAGGTGCTGGAGCTGATGAAGGGGCTGCAGGCCGAATACGGCATGGCGATCCTGCTCGTGACGCATGATCTCGGCATCATAGCGGAGATGTGCGACGAGGTGGCCGTCATGTATCTGGGCAAGATCGTCGAGCAAGCGCCGGTCAAGGAGATATTCGCCAATCCCAAGCATCCCTACACCAAGGGGCTGCTGCGATCGATGCCTCGGCTCGGGGGCAGCAAAGGGAGGCGACTCGATTCGATCGAAGGCTCCGTGCCGATGCCGATCGACATGCCCCCGATGTGCGGCTTCTACGATCGGTGCAGGGACCGCATCGAAGGCGTATGCAACCGAAGCGCGGTGCCGGTTACGCGGATTTCCGACGAACACTCGGTCAGATGTTTCCTCTATTCGGAACGGAGCGAAGGAGAAGCGATATGAAGGAAACGACGATATTGAAGGTCGCCAAGCTGAACAAAAGCTTTCAAGTCAAAGCCAAAAACGCCTTGTTCGCGAAGCCGAAGCAGGTGCATGTGCTGAACGATGTCTCGTTCGAGCTGCTGGAGGGCGAGACGCTGAGCATCGTGGGCGAGTCCGGCTGCGGCAAGACGACGCTCGGGCGCTGCATCGTCAGGGGCATGAGCGCTTCGTCGGGGCAGGTCGTCTACCAGGCCGACGACGGCAACGAGGTCGACTTTCTGCAGTTGAAGGGGAAGGAAGCGAAGACGTACCGCAAGGACATCCAGATGATCTTCCAAGATCCTTATTCCTCGCTGAGTCCGCGCATGAGCGTGTTCGACATTATCGCGGAGCCGTTAATCGCGAACTTCAAGCTGAGCAGGGCGGAGATCGAAGAGCGGGTGACCGAGATCGCCGAACAGACGGGGCTAAATGTCGGGTACCTGAAGCGGTATCCGCATGCGTTCTCGGGAGGGCAAAGGCAGCGCATCGCCATCGCGCGCGCGCTCATCACGAGGCCTCGGCTAATCGTCTGCGACGAAGCGGTATCGGCGCTGGACGTCTCGATTCAAGCGCAGATCATCAATTTGCTCAAGGACTTGCAGGAGCAATTCAAGATCACCTACATCTTTATCTCGCATGATCTGTCCATCGTGCAGCATATCTCCGACCGCGTCGCGGTGATGCATCTGGGCCGGATCGTCGAGCTCGCGGGCAGCGACTCGCTATTCGGGACGCCGCAGCACCCATATACGGAAGCGCTGATGTCGGCGGTGCCCCAGCCGGATCCTTCATACAGGAAGGAGCGGATCATCCTGGAGGGGGAAGTGCCGAACCCCGCGAATCCGCCAAGCGGCTGCCACTTTCACCCGCGCTGCGCGTATAGGACGGACAAGTGCTCGCGGGAAGTGCCGGAGTTGCGGGAGGTGGCGCCACGCCATTACGCGGCCTGCCACTACGCGGAACAATTGGAACTGCGGGGCGTGCATCAGGACAGCGCGGCGGCATTGTGAGGAGAGGTCAACTGTCAGTATGGCAAAAATCGACGATGTAGCAAGGCTGGCCGGCGTATCGAAAGGAACGGTATCGAACGTGTTCAGCCAGAAGAGGCCGACCAGCAAGAAGGTCGCCGAAAAGGTGCTGGAAGTATCGAAGGCGCTTAATTACGTACCCAATCATATCGCGCGAAGTCTGGTGACCAAAAGGACGATGGCGATCGGGCTTACGATTCCGCACGGGAACTTCTTCTTCAGCACGTTCCACAATCAGTTCATTAACGGAGTCGTGCTCGGGGCTTCCGCCTACGGCTATCGGGTACTGCTAGATATGATCGCGGCCGAGCAGGTGAAGACGCCTTCCCTCGCGAGTTACCCGATCGACGGAGCCATCGTGCTCGGCCCGACGGAGGAGGACAAACGGATCCGGATGCTCCATAGGAACCGGGTGCCGTTCGTGACCGTGGGGAAGGTACGGAACGAGGGCCTGCAGAACGGCCTCACGGTGGATAACGACAATGCGCGAATCGTCGAGGATATATGCGATTATCTGGCCGAGCGGGGTCATCGGAGCATCTTGTTCCTGAACGCGGTCAGGCGGATGACCGTCGCGACCGAACGGGCGGAAGCCTTCGTCCGCGCGCTTGACGAACGGGGGATAACGGCTGGACCGGATTCGATCCGGTACAAGCCGGACATTCATTCGGAGAGCTACATGGCGTACGGTTACGACGAAGTGGTCCATGCGCTTGGCGTGCCCGGGAACGAAGTGACGGCGATCATCGCGGACGACGACCGGACTGCGCTTAACGCGCTGGACGCGATCAAGGACGCCGGCTTGCGCGTGCCGGAGGATGTTTCGTTATTCGTCATCTGCGGCGACTTGTCCATGATGAACCAAGTGACGCCGCCGCTCACGGGCATGGACCTGCGGCCGTCCGAGCTTGGCGGTCAAGCGGTCAAGCTTCTCATGCATCAGCTGGGCGTGCTGGAGGGGGAATACGCGGACAACTGGATGGTCGACAGCAGCATCGTCGAACGGAGCTCCTGCGGAGCCGTGCGCGGATTCGGTTCGGATTAAACGAACCGGGATGGGAGGCACCTGGAGTGGTCGATGTCATCATGACGGTATTCGAGCAATACGAGTTTTATTTTCGCTTGCTGCTCAGCGGGTTTCTGGGTCTCCTGATCGGGTTCGATAGAACCCACAAGAACAAGCCGGCCGGCGTCAAAACGTATACGTTCGTGACGCTGGCCTCCGCCCTGATTACGATCGTCTCGATCGAGAGCGTCGTCTACTACGGGCATATCAGCGACCGCATCATGATGGATCCCATGCGCCTGACCGCGCAGATCGTGTCCGGGCTTGGTTTCCTTGGAGCCGGACTGATCATGAAAGCGGGCTTCGAGGTGAAAGGGCTGACGTCCGCGGCCATGATCCTGTTCGCCGGCGGCGTCGGGATCGGAATCGGCGCCGGCTTCTACGGCATCGTTCTGTTCGCGATCGCCGTCGCGTTCTTCTTCACCCGGGTCGGAGGCTGGATCGAGAAACAAGAGCACAAGAAGCTGCAAGCGAAACATGAAAGAAGCGACTTCTCCGCGTGAGAAGGGCGGTCAAGCGCGGCGCTTCCGCTATTTGATCCCGTTCCGGCAATCGAATCGAATGTTCACTGATAGTCCTTTATCAAACCTGCTTGCACCCGGGCAGCTTTGATAAGGGATTTTCTTTTTTTGTAAGCGGTGATGGTTCTATGGGGGTAGTTTGGGGGACACGCGGGGAGGTTCCCGTGTTAAGCTTTAGTTGTCGAAATGCGAACAAACGTTCTTAAAAAACGAAACGTTCCTCATTCGATAGCAATAAGATTTCACGACAATAGGAAGGAGGCGATGGCAAGATGGCCGTAACAGCCAATAGCGTCAGAGAAGGAGTGATCGCCATGTTGACGGCGCGGCTTCCCGCATACGACGTGTACGGAGAAGCGCCGGCAAGCGGCGAGGAGCCTTACTTACTGGTTGAACTGAAGGCGATGTCCCAGACGCCCATGCTCGGCGGCATGTACAGCCGAACGTTTCAATTCGGCATTCATTACTCTGGTGACGGAGCCGGGGCAGCCGACCTTCACGAAACGGCCGAGGAGCTGTACGAAGCATTCGAAGGGACGGAGATCGGCGGCATTCGGTATCGGACGGCGAACATGCGCCACGAGGTGTTGGACGGGAAGCTGGCATTCGGCTTCGAAATGACCGTCCGGCTTCGGAAGACGGAGCAGGAAGCTCCTAAGATGGGCGTTCTGGAACAGGAGGCTGGGATCCGATGAAGAACCGGGCGGCCAAGGATGAGACGGTTTACACCAAAGCGCAGTTGCTGCGCGGACGAGAGTGGAGCCCGAGACAAAGGGAACAGCTGATGGCCTTGCTTGCGGAAGACGGAAGTTACTCGCTGCAGCAGGCGAGAAGCATGATTCAAACATTTGCGAATAGGAGAGTGGAATGAAATGACCGGAGGAAATTGGACGGCAACGAACAAAACAAGACCAGGCGTGTACGTAAACTTTAATAACGCGCCGCAAACGTTGGGCGCGGTAGGCGAACGCGGCGTCGTGACGATGCCCGCGTCGCTGCCTTGGGGTGCATCGAAGCAGGTGGTGACGATCGAAGCCGGCGAGAACACGACGGCTAAACTCGGCTACCCGATGACGGCTCCTGAGCTGCTATTGGTAAGGGAGGCGCTGAAACGAGCCAAAACGCTATTGTTGTACCGCGTGAACGAGGGCGTGAAGGCTTCCGCAACCGCCGGCGAGCTGGTGGCGACGGCAAGATACGGCGGGACGCGAGGCAACGATATTACGGTCGTCATCGAGACGAACGTGGACAATGCGACGCTGTTCGACGTCAGAACGCTCGTAGAGGGCAGGGAAGCGGACAGCCAGACCGTAGCCGATGTCGCCGGGCTCCAGGATAACGCATGGGTAACCTGGAACGCGACGGGCAGCCTGGCGGCAAGCGCTGGCTTGCCGCTGGCGGGAGGCTCCAACGGCACGGCTGCCGCGCAGGATTACGCGGACTATCTGGACGCGATCGAGACGCAGCAATTCCATTCGATGGCGCTGCCCTCCGCGGACAGCGAGCTGAAAGCCGTATTCGTCGCTTTCGTGAACGGACTTCGCAATAACGAAGGGCGCAAAGCGACGCTCATCGTAGAGAACTATCCCTTGGCGGATAGCGAAGGCGTCATTAGCGTCAAAAACGGGGTCATGTTGGAGAACGGAACGACGCTTACCGCCGCGCAAGCGACGGCATGGGTGGCGGGAGCTTCCGCCGCCGCCGGCGTGAACGAGTCGTTGACGTACTCGGCTTACGATGGCGCGGTCGACGCCGCTCCACGCTATACGCATACCCAAACGTCGACGGCCTTGCAGAACGGCGAAATGCTGTTTACTCAGGACGGCGGACGGGCTTTCGTGGAGCAAGACATTAACTCGTTTACGTCGTTCACGCCGGAGAAAGGCCGTTCTTTCGCGAAGAACCGCGTCATCCGCGTGCTGGACGCGATCAATAACGATCTTTCCCGCTTGTTCGGCGCCTATTATATCGGCAAGGTGGCGAACGACGACAACGGCCGCGCGCTGTTCAAGAACGAATGCGTCAATTACTTGACGGGTCTCGTGAATCTAGGCGCGCTTCAGAACTTTGACGCCGGCACGGACGTAGCGGTGTTGCCGATTGAAGGACAGTCCGATGGCGTATTGGTGGAGCTGCGCGTGCAGCCGGTCGACGCCGTCGAAAAAATCTATATTTCCGTGGAGGTCAACTAATATGCCATACATGAATGTGGAAGA
>JAQSXN010000111.1 GCA_029256665.1 Paenibacillus sp. | reverse complement strand
ACGAGCCTTAGGGACGGCCAAGCCAAGCCGCGTTTCTTGGCCTGAACCGCAAACAGCGCCCGGAAGATAAGCGGCTTTAAGCCGTTTTCTTCCGGGCGCTGTTTGCTGGCAGCCGTTTGTTACAGATCATGTACCGTCACTTCGCTTCGCACCATAAACCTGGCGTTGACTCCGGCTTGCCCGATCCCCTTGGAGATATAATAGGGCCCCAACTCCCCATCGTGGAGTCCTTTGTAGATTCCTTTCGACGGGAGCGGTCCTTTGGGCTTAAAAGAATAGAAATACGGAACATTAAATTGTTTCCCGTGCAGGTGGCCGGCCATCAAATAGTCGTAGCATTGCCGAATCTCGAGCACGACGTTGGGATCATGGGTCATGACGACGACCGGCTTCGAACGAACAAGGCCGCGGAACGCGATCTCAGGACGGCTATGACCCGTACTATGATTGTCGATGCCGACCAGCGTAAACTCCGGCAGCTCGATCCGGCTGTTTCGAAGCACCGGTATGCCGCGCTTCCGAAACAGGTCCATCAGCTCCCGCGGCCGCGGCAGCACGTAATCGTGATTGCCCATTACGGCGATGGTCGGGATGCCCGAGAGCGCAATCGTCTCCAAATATGTATCCACCTTGGGCAAATATTGCGGTTTATATGTATAATCGCCGGTTAAGAAAATGTAATCCGGCTTCTCGCTTCTAATGACGTCAGCCAGCTTTGCCGGACCGATGCGGAGCCGATCCACGTGAAGATCGCTGATCTGCAAAATCCGTATGCCGATGCCGAGCTCCAACTTCACGCGTTCGATCTTGAGCCAGCGCGTCGGCCATATAAGCAATACATAGGCGAGCGTTGCCGCTCCGAGCAGGGCAGCAAGCCCTATCATTATATCGTTCAGGCGCTACGCACCTCCCGGATGTGTTAGCAGGATAAGCCGAAGCGGATCAGACGTTCCTTGGACAATCTCGCAAGGAAGCCGAACACTTCGGACTCGCACGTGATACGATCAATATCATACTCAATTAAAAGCGCATTGACAACCTCGCCAGCCGTCAGCGGCTCGCGGATCAGCTCCCAGATTCGCCCGCCCGTGCCGCCAAACCGGTACGTTCTGCCCAGATCCAGGCGCGATACGCAGAGCGGCTCTCCGTGCCCGCCTTCCTCGACGACCATTTCGCTTCTAAGTCTGATTATATGGAAATACGAAGACAACGCATAAGTCTCATCCCCGGGCATGATGATTTCACTACGAATATCCAACTGCAGCACCTCGCATTTTAATGTTCTTAATTAAGAACAATCAAGCAAATCGTAACATCCCCCCTATTCGGTGTCAACGAATAAGAAAATGTTTTGAATATGTGTTAAAATCGCCAACCACATGTTGACAACCAATACCGTTGATGATAACCTAATCACGAGTTCTTAATAAAGAACGAAAACGAACAAAACCTTCATCGCATCATTTTGCATTAAACGAATTGAAATGGGATAACCCTTATGAATATAAGGTTTCTACCAACATACACTACCGTTCTATAACAAGAACAAACGGAGGCAATATGAGCGCGATTACCTGTATGATTGGTCTAGAACGACAACCGCTCGCTACCGAATACGGCCCGCGAATGATGGAGTCGCTCTCCGTTTACCCAGCCGATTACGTCGGAACCTGGCAACGGGACGAAGCGTTCCTTGGCTGTCACGGACAATGGATTACGCCGGAGTCGCTAGCGGAACGACTCCCTTGCGAGGACGGAGATACCGGGCTCGTTATTACGGCGGATGCCATACTCGACAATCGCGACGAACTATTCGAGCAGCTTGGAGTTCCCGTAACGGGACGTGCCGAAATGACCGACAGTCGGCTGCTTCTCCTCTCCTATATGAAATGGGGCGTCCAATGTCCCGTTCATTTGGTAGGCGATTTCGCGTTTATCATTTGGGATCCGGCAGAACATGCGCTGTTCGGAGCTAGAGACTTTTCCGGTTCCCGGACGCTGTATTACTCGCTAACAGGGGAGCTTGCCGCGTTCTGCACGACGATCACGCCGCTGCTGACATTGCCGGGCGTCGATCGCAGCCTGAGCGAGCAATGGATATCGGAGTTTCTGGCGATCCCCATTACGACCGAGGCCGTCGACGTTTCTTCCACGGTGTACCGGAACATCCGTCAAGTCCCGCCGGCGCACAGCTTTACCCTTAGAGGCGGCCGGCTGGCCTTTAACCGCTATATCACGATCGTGCCGGAGGAGAAGCTGAAGCTCCGCTCCAACGAGGAATACGAGGAAGCGTTCCGGGATGTTTTCCGCCGGGCCGTTACTTCGCGGCTAAGAACCCATCGCGAGGTCGGAGCGAACCTGAGCGGCGGACTCGACTCCGGCTCGGTGGTCAGCTTCGCGGCCAGAGAACTTAAGGCGCAAAGCAAACAGCTTCATACGTTCAGCTACGTGCCGGTCGAGGATTTCGCGGACTGGACGCCTCGCAGCAGAGTCGCCAACGAGAGGGCGCACATAAAGGAAACCGTGTCCTACGTCGGCAATATCCGCGACCAATACTTCGACTTTCCGGAGCACAGTCCGTATTCCGAAATCGATGATTGGCTCGACATGCTGGAGACGCCTTATAAATTTTACGAAAACTCGTTTTGGTTGAAGGGAATCTACGAGAAAGCGCAGGCTGCGGGCGCGGGCGTGCTGCTCACGGGCAGCCGCGGCAACTGGACGATCTCGTGGGGTCCCGCCCAGGATTACCAGGCAGGACTGCTGCGAAATTTCAAGTTGCTTACGCTATATCGGGAATTCAACCAGTATAGCGCCAACCTAAACGCCAATCGCGTCAAGCTCCGCAACGTCATCGGCCGCAAGGCATTCCCGGCGCTTGCCCAGCTGTTCTCCCGCCAGCGGAACGAGCCCGTATTGCCGGAGCTCATCCATCCCGATTTCGCTCGTCGCACCCAAGTATTCGAGCGACTCGAGCAATTCGGATACGACTTTTGGGGCGACACCTCTCAAGACGTGTACGACGTAAGGCGCAAGCAGTTCGAGAAGCTCTATTACTGGTCCATTACCGGCACGGTCGGCTGCAAGCAGTCGCTCCGCCATTCGTTATGGGAGCGCGACGCGACAAACGATTTGCGGGTCATCCGTTTCTGTTTGTCCGTACCCGAGAATCAATACGTGCAGAACGGTTACGGACGATCCCTCATCCGCAGAGCGACAAAAGGCTATTTGCCGGATTCGATTCGGCTTAATCAGCGGGTCCGGGGCATCCAAGGCGCCGACGGCTTATATCGAATGCTGCCTCGCTGGGACGCGCTGATGAACGAATTCAGGGAAACGATCGAGGATCCCTCCGTTTCCGAGCTGCTGAACAAGGAGTCGCTCCGCAAGGCGATGGCCGCGATCGGCGATGCTCCGAAGCCGGAGATCGTCTTCGATACCGAGCTTCGCATTCTGATGAGGGCGCTAATATTCCGACGGTTTCTGAAGCGCAACGCATAGCGGCGACGGTTCCCCCACTGCGCTTGAAAGGAGGTGATCTTACATGAATCAAGCTAAAAAAGCATGGCAACAGCCGGAGTTGGAAGTGCTGAACGTCAGCATGACGATGGCAGGCCCAGGTATCGCGAAGCCGGATGCCATTCAACCGGATCCGGACGCGAACGAACACGACGTAGTGAACTACAGCTAGTTCGCTCGTACTTTGCATTTCTTCTATTCCCTGCACAGGTTGCCCTTGCACGAAGGCGTGCAAGGGTGCCTGCCCCAACAGACCCACCAAATCCGACATGTTCATGGAGTGATAGAGATGAAGCTTCCGGGGGGCAACCGCCGTTATCGTTCGTTCGGTCTAATCATCGAAAGCGAGTTCCTCCTGCCGGAGCTGCCATCCGCCGAAGAGAACCGTCGGGAGCCTGCCATCGAGCCTCAGGTCACGATGGCCGAACGCTCTCTCGACTTGCTCTGGCAACGTCTAAAGACCCGCCATGATTATCTGGCCTTCGGCGAAGATATCGTGCTGCTTCGCATACCGGACACCGCCATCTTCGGCATGCAAGACGGCCATACGATTTGGGTTTCTCCGTTCCCGAACGCGAGTCTCGATAAAATCAGACTTTATTTGCTTGGCAGCTGCATGGGCGTCATCTTAATGCAACGGCGGATTATGCCGCTGCACGGCAGCGCGCTCGCCATCGATGGCCGCGCCTACGCGATTGTCGGCGCTTCCGGCGCTGGCAAATCGACTCTATCATCCTACCTGCTGCAGCAAGGACACGGCTTGCTCAGCGACGACTTGATCGCCGTACATGCCAGCGATCAGGAGACGCCGCTCGTCATGCCCGCCTATCCGCAGCAAAAGATTTGGCAGGAGTCCATGCAATTGCTAGGCAAATCGACCGACGGCCTGCAGCCGCTGTTCGAACGGGAGACCAAATACGCCGTACCCGTCGCCGGCCAATTCTGCAACAAGCCTATGCCTCTAGCCGGCATATTCGAGCTCGTGAAAGGAAACAACGACGCGGCCGTCGCGCCGATCGAAGGATTAGAACGATTCCACGCGCTGCTGCGCCATACGTTTCGCGGATTTATGCTGCAGCCGCTAGGTCTCATGGAATGGCATTTTCAAACGATCACCAAATATTCGGTACATATCGATATGTACCGGCTAACGCGTCCATCCCATGGAGACAGCTTGGATGAGCTGCATCGCTTCGTTAACCAATCCATCTATAAGGAGATGTTCTCATGATTCAGTTTTCGCCGCTTGCATTATCCGATATCGTCGCATCCTGCAAAGAAAACATCGTAAGCGACATGGGCGGAGAGAAGGTAATGCTGAGCATTAAAAACGGGAATTACTACAATCTCGGCCATGTGGGCGGCTGTATCTGGGATGGCATCGCCGAACCGGTCTCGGTTGAAAAGCTCGTCGAAAACATGATCTCCGAATTTGCCGTAGAAGCCGAGGCATGCGCCGTTCAAGTCGTCGCGTTCTTGGAGCAACTCCGAAAGGAAGGGCTGATCCTTGTCAACGAAGAAGCTACGAGCGCTGCTCTCGCTTGATCGGCGCACGGTCCTTTTTTTTATCGAGGCACTGCTGGCGCTTGGAGTGGCCAAGCTGAAATTCAGGCGCAGCTTCGCTAAGGTCGCGCCCCGTTTAGGGAACAAAAACGAAGAGACGTCCCGCGAGCTCGACGAACGACATATTCGAACGATTAAACAGATCCGGTCCGCGATCGGCGTCATGAGCCGCCATACGCCTTGGGATAGCAAATGCATGGTGCAAGCCATCGCCGGCATGGCGATGCTGAAACGTCGAGGGATCGCCAGCACTTTGTATCTCGGAACCGGGAGAGACGAAAACGGGAAACTGATCGCGCATGCTTGGCTGCGCAGCGGATCGGTTTATGTAAGCGGGTACGAAGGAATGAATCGATTCGTCGTCGTCGAGAAATTCGCCAATCATGCCCGTCGGGCCAGTTAGAGAGGTTGCCGTCATGAAAGAAATATGGCATTATGTCAGGCAATTGCACGCTCATTCGGGAGCTGCTCTGTACTTCAATCTATTCGGCATGGTCGCCAGCAGCTTGCTGGAAAGCGTCGGCATCCTCCTCCTTGTTCCGCTGCTCGGCATTATCGGCCTGGTCAGCCTGGACGTGGGAGGAGGTTATTTTGCATGGATGGGCGAAGTTTTGGGCGGCTTCCCTACCCTGGCGGCATTATGTATCGTCCTCGGTCTCTACGCCGCGACGACCGTATCCCACAGCCTGATCCACCGATATATTATGATCAGGAACGTAAAGCTGCAACAACGTTACTCGCAACGGCTGAGGCTGGAGACGTACGACGGTCTGCTGAATGCCGGCTGGCCTTATTTTCTGCGCAAACGCGGTTCCGACTTGATTAACGTGCTGACCATCGAGCTGGCGCGCGTGCTGGGAGCCATGAATACCTTCCTGCAGCTCGTCGCATCCATCATCTTCACGGCCATTCAGATCGGCATCGCCTTCTGGCTGTCGCCCTTGCTGACGTTGTTCGTCCTGGTCTGCGGCGCCCTGCTCGGCTTGCTTTCCCGCCGCTTTATTCGCAAGGCAAAGGAGCTTGGCAGCCAAACTTCGCAGCTGTCCCAACAATACCTGGCAGGCATTACGGATCAAATCACGGGCATGAAGGATATCAAAAGCAATTCACTCGAGGCTTCTCGTCTAGAGTGGTTGAACGGCCTGACCGGCGGCATGAACCGCGAGCAGATCTCCTACGTCAAGCTGCGAATGAATTCCCAGCTTGTGTATAAGCTGTCATCCACCGTCCTCATCGCCGGCTTCATTTTGGGAGCTTTTCTGCTCTTCCGCACCCAGGGCATCGAGCTGCTTACGATCACCGTCATCTTCGCGCGGCTATGGCCAAGGTTCACGTCGATTCAATCGAGCCTGGAGCAGCTTGCTTCCCTGGAGCCTGCCTGCAAATCCGTGACGATGCTTAGGCTGGAATGCGAAGAAGCCGCCGAACGGCTTGAGCCGGACGCGGCCGCCGCCCCTCCCATGATCATCCGCCAAGGCATTCGCTGTCGCCGCCTTACTTTCAGATATGCTCCGGATTCTCCCTCCTCGCTTGATGGAGTCGATTTGTTTATCCCGGCAAACTCCATGACGGCGATCGTCGGCCCGTCGGGCGCGGGCAAGAGCACGCTGATCGACGTGATCATGGGACTAATGACGCCTAGCGAAGGCGAAATCGAGATTGACGGCGCAGCCCTCTCCGCGGCAAATCTGGCGGCTTATCGCCGTTCGATCAGCTACGTGCCGCAAGACCCATTCCTGTTCAACGCTTCCATCCGGGACAACATGACGCTGGTTCTGCAAGGCGCATCCGACGAACAAATCTGGGAAGCGCTCCGTTTCGCATCCTGCGCCGAATTCGTGAGCAGGCTTCCCGAGGGTCTCGATACCTTGATCGGGGATCGCGGCGTTCGATTGTCGGGCGGAGAGCGTCAGAGACTCGTACTGGCCAGGGCGATTATCCGCAAGCCGTCCGTATTGGTGCTTGATGAGGCGACCAGCGCCTTGGACACGGACAACGAACGCCATATCCAAGAAGCCATCGACCGCCTCAAAGGTTCCATGACCATCATTATCGTCGCCCACCGGCTTTCGACGCTGCGGGGCGCGGACAAGGTATTTATACTAGGCCAGGGCAAGCTGATCGAGCAAGGCGACTTTTCCTCGCTTGCTTCCGATCCGGCAGGCTATTTGGGCAAATCGCTTAAGAAACAAGATACTGCAAATGTATCTTCGTTTTAACCCCCAATTATTTACTTATAATGCCAAAAAGTCCTGTTCCCGTGCATCAAGAGAACCATTCTCCGTTATTTCGCTTTCGTAATCGCAATATATTCGCTATAATAGAAATCATATTGTTGCAATTGCGCTTGCCAAGGAGGCGTCTGTTATGATTGGAGAACGGATTCAGATGTTTCGCAAACGGAAAGGCTTCTCGTTAACCGAGCTCTCTCAACGGGCAGGGGTTGCGAAATCTTATTTAAGCTCCATCGAGAGAGGATTGCAGCAAAACCCTTCCATCCAGTTTCTGGAGAAGATTGGCGAAGTATTGAATGTGCCTGTGGAGGAATTCGTAGGCCCGCAGCAAGGTGAAGGCGCTTCCGCTCACCTCGACCGGGATTGGGAGGAGCTCGTGCGGGAAGCGATGGCTTCCGGCGTGAGCAAGGAACAATTCAAGGAATTTCTGGAATTTAATAAATGGAAGTTCAACCGCGAATAACGCTGTATAATTATACAGCGTTCTCTTCTATAATGGATTGCCCCTGCTCTTGAAGGATACGCAGTACCTTGCTCACTTCGTCTATCGTGAGTCCCTTCGAACGCGCGCTTAACATCAGCTCTACCCACTCCGCATCCAATTCCTGCTGGTTGTCCGATATAAATCGTGTCATCCCCAAAATCCCCCGTTCGATTGGGGCGGTTGCACCACTGACTCCATGCGCTATAAGGTGCCCAGATACTAAACGCACTTCCTCGTCTCCCATATAATAAATTCGTTTACGTCCACAAACCAAATAATAGCTTATCTGGAACGAAGATGCTGTCGCTTTGTGTCTCCGTATTTTAAGAAATTGTTTCTCAATTTGTCGAATTTTTTGGTATCCATTGCGAAAAGAGGATGCAGTATCCAATTTTTGGACTTTTGCTTGATAAAGTAGACATACCCCGCCCGATTCAGATAGGCAATATCTCCCCTTATGAGCGCTTGCACGAGCCTATGGTCGGCATGTCTTGCAGAAGGCTCATGACCGGCGCAGTTTTCCACTTCGGGCTGGTGGCACATGGCCGCAATGCGCGCATGGCGCTCCGCCTGAGTCAATCCGCCTAGATATAGGTTGCGAAGGCAAGCAGGGATTGCGTTGAGCAGCATCAGATTGGAGCCGATATAGTGCTTATCCCTGTCTTCGGATGGATAGAAACGCTCGATGACGAGGCGCTGCACCCGGTATCCGGAGAGGATATCCTGCAGGAGCTCCGGCATGTACCGGCTGGTCATCCCTCCCGCCCGGTAATAATACAAGGACTCCGGGATTAGCGCGACCGTACGCGAATGCAGGAACAGCTCCATATTGTAGTACAGATCGTCTCCGAAGAACGAGAAATGATGCAGATAAGTGCCGCAGCGCCGAACAAGCTCCGTCCGGTATAGCTTGCCGTGTAGCGAAGCGGGAAAAGCATGGCCGTGCAGGAATGACGTCACCAGTTCGTCCCGGATGGACGACCCTCGGTATACCGTCTCCTTAAGAAAGTAGCGGCTCGAATAGGAGCGTTTGGGCCAGGCAAAGCTGTTGAATACGCGAAACGAATTGCATATCGCGATCTCGGCATCGTGAAGGCGAATGGCATGCAGCAGCCGCTCCAGCATGACCGGGTCCATCCAATCGTCGGCATCCACGAAGGCCACGTAGGGCGAGGCAGCCAGCTCGACGCCCCTCCTCCGCGCGGCGATGCTGCCGCTTCTCGGTTGATCGACGACGACGATCCGATCGTCCATGGAAGCGTAATAACCGCAGATCGCTCTGCTGTCGTCCGTTGAACCGTCATTGACCACGATCACCTCCAAAGACC
>JAQSXN010000110.1 GCA_029256665.1 Paenibacillus sp. | reverse complement strand
AGGAAGTCGTAAGCCTCGTTCTCAGGGATGCCCTTAATCTCGCTAAGGACGGCCTTCGCCTGATCGATCCACTTGCGCTCCTCGAGTCTAATCATTAGGCTTTCCTTCTCTTCCGCCCAACGCTTGCGCTGCTTCCAGCCATGCACTCCGAAGGTCAGCGCCTGGCCCATCTCGGCAGGGAGCATCGTAGGGAACAACAATCCGTCGAGCGCATACCCCCATTCGTCTTGCTCGCGGGAGGCTCCTTTTTCTTGTCCCGGGCTAAGCCAAAAGATCGGAAGTCTCTTGGCTCTTGCCATCGCTTGCTGCAGTTTAAGCATGTCCTGGGCCTGCGCGTGAATGACGACCGCGTCCGCGATCATGACGAGCCCCAGCGCCTCGGCTTCCGTCTGGACGATATGAAGCTTCTTGCAGTTCTGCCGAAGAGTATCCTTCGCGGCGCCTCCGGGTACTTGCTCGATGAACAGAATGATTGTCAGCATGCTTAACTCCACCTCTTGATCGCCGATTCATCGGTCTTTGGAAATTTGTAAGTAAATATAACACAGCCGTATGACTCTGTCGATGGTCGGGAATGGCTGTTTGATGGCTTTATGGCCGCAATATCGATCGATAATGTACGCTTTAATGTTAGTATATGTTTCATACCCGCTAGATGTGGACATTTCACTAAATTAATGTAAGGTATATTGACATGATGGAAATGCGCAGGTATACTTGCAATAATTATTCCAAGTCGACACAACGGCGTGTCGCATCCTATTTGGCAAAGTAGCCTATTCCGTGATGCATCTAAGCAGGCCGGAGTGGGCTTTTTATGTTTTACGAACGTAGTAGGAGGGGACCACAATGAAGAAACTGGTGATGGTTGGAAACGGCATGGCGGGCGTGTCCTTTATCGAGCAATTGCTCAAGCTTAATCCGAACAGGTACGAAATTACGATCATCGGCGCAGAGCCGCATCCGAACTACAATCGGATCATGTTGTCATCCGTGCTTGCCGGAGATGCCGACATGAAAGATATCGTGCTGAACGACTGGAGCTGGTACGAGGAGAACGGCATCTCGCTTCATACCGGCCATACAGTGACAAATATCGATTCAAAGGCAAACACGGTGACGACGGACGGCGGACTTACTCTATCGTACGACGAATTGGTGCTTGCCACCGGCTCGCTTCCGTTCATGCTTCCTCTGCCTGGCGCGGATAAGGAAGGCGTCATCGCTTTCCGGGACATGAAAGACTGCGAGACGATGATGGAGACGGCCAAGAGCTATCGCAAAGCGGTCGTCATCGGCGGAGGACTTCTTGGTCTGGAAGCCGCGCGGGGGCTGCTCAACCTGAACATGGACGTTGAGGTCGTTCACGTAACGCCTTATTTGATGAACCGCCAGCTGGACAATACGGCATCCGTCATGCTTCGCGAGGAGCTGGAGAGCCAAGGCATGCGGTTCCTGCTTGGCAAACAATCGGAACGGATTCTCGGCGGCGACCGCGTTACCGGCCTTAAGTTTAAGGATGGAACGGAAGCGGCGGCCGATCTGATCGTCATGGCGGTCGGCATCGTGCCGAATGCCGAGCTTGCGAAGCGAAGCGGAGTTGGCGTTAACAGAGGCATCCTGGTCGACGATTATATGGGGACGAACGTGCCTAATGTGTACGCCGTCGGCGAATGCGCCGAACATCGCGGCATCTCGTACGGTCTCGTCGCTCCGCTCTACGAGCAAGGAGCGGTGCTCGCCAAACGGCTGGCGGGCGTAGACAGCGCGGGCTATCACGGCACGGTCCTTTCCGCCAAACTTAAGGTGTCCGGAGTGAACGTGTTCTCCGCGGGCATCTTCCTGGACGAACCGGGAACGAAGGCGCTTCGCGTGCAGGATGATCTGGACGGCATCTACAAGAAGGTCGTATTTAAGGAAGGCAAGGTAATCGGCACCGTATTGTTCGGCGACACGTCGGACAGCTCGCGCATCTTCTCCTACATTAGAAGCGGCGAAGATTTCACGGGCCGGGAGAAGGAAGTGCTGTTCGGAAAATCGGGCGGCGGCAAAACGAGCGATACGGATCTAGTCGCGGCGATGAGCGGCGACGAGATCGTCTGCGGCTGCAACGGGGTAACGAAGGATACGGTTGTCGAAGCCATCATGGAGAAAGGCTGCGTCAGTATCGGCGAGATTAAAGCCTGTACGAAAGCGTCCGGCTCGTGCGGCGGCTGCAAGCCGCTCGTCGAAGCGATATTGACGGCGACGGTCGGGGCCGACAATGTAACGGCAGCCAAGGAAGGCATCTGCGGCTGCACGACGCGTTCGCGCGACGAGGTTGTGGAAGCGATCAAAGGCATGCGCCTGACGACGACCAAAGAAGTGATGCACGTGCTGGGATGGCACAATCCGGAAGGCTGCTCGAAATGCCGGCCGGCCGTCAACTACTATCTCGGAATGGTCTACCCCGATGATCACGAGGATGAGCCGGAATCGCGGTTCGTCAACGAGCGCAATCACGCCAACATTCAGAAGGACGGCACCTACTCCGTCGTGCCCCGGATCTACGGCGGCGTAACGACGCCCGAGGATCTCAAGCGAATCGCGGACGTGGCGCAAAAGTACGACGTGCCGCTCGTGAAAATTACGGGAGGCCAGCGGATCGACTTGCTCGGCGTCAAGAAAGCGGATCTTCCGAACATGTGGA
This sequence comes from Paenibacillus sp., assembly GCA_029256665.1. Lineage (GTDB taxonomy): Bacteria > Bacillota > Bacilli > Paenibacillales > Paenibacillaceae > Pristimantibacillus. Next base: position 6,484 of record JAQSXN010000110.1, on the reverse strand, counting down.
AGGATCTCGACATGCCTTCGGGTTACGCCTACGGCAAAGCGCTGCGTACCGTCAAAACATGCGTAGGCAATACGTTCTGCCGGTTCGGCACGCAGGATGCCATCAAGATGGGCGTCGACATGGAGAAGAAATTCGAGCGGCTAAGCACGCCGCATAAATTTAAGATGGCCGTATCGGGATGTCCCCGCAATTGCGCGGAAGCGACGATCAAGGATCTTGGCGTGGTCGCCATCGACGGCGGCTGGGAGCTCTACATTGCCGGCAACGGCGGCACGCGGGTGCGCGCGGCCGATCTCCTCGTAAAGGTGAAGACGGAGCAAGAGGTGATGGACTGGACGGCGGCCTACCTGCAATATTATCGGGAGACGGCGGATTGGGGCGAGCGTACAAGCGAGTGGTCGATCCGGGTCGGTCTCGATACGATCAAGGAGGCGCTCGCGAAGCAGGAAGATCGCGACGCGCTCATCGCGCGAATCGACAACGCGCTTAGCACGGTGCAAGTGGATCCTTGGAAACAAATTATCGAAGACGATGGCCTGCGCAAGGCGTTCGACGCGCTTAGCGGTCCTGTAAGCCCGGAAGCCGCGGCAGCCGGCGAATCCAATCTTTGAGAACGAGCGGGGGAATGAAGCGATGACGGAACTAATAGTCGCCCATATATCGGAATTTCAAGAGCGCCGCAGCAGGGTGCTGAAGCTGGAAGATATCGAGATTGCTGTGTTCAAGCTGTCGGACGGCAGCTTGAAGGCGATCGAGAATAGCTGTCCGCATAAACAAGGAAAGTTGTCGGAAGGCATGGTTTGCGATCATCATGTGTATTGTCCGCTGCATGACTGGAAGATCGACTTGAACGACGGCAAGGTGCAAGCGCCGGACGACGGCTGCGTGACGGCCTTCCCGGTGCGCGTCGACGAGATCGGCAACGTGCTTCTGTCCGTGAATCTATCGAATACGAGAGCATCATAGAATGTAAGCGGAATGGAGGGCTGTAGATGGGAACAGCTCGCTTGGAGGGTATAACGATTGCCGTTACCGGTCCTCGAAAGGCGGAGGAGATTGAACGGATGATCGCCAAGTTCGGCGGGGAAACGATCATCCGTCCCGCGCAAGGAACGGTGTTCCTCGACGATTCGGTTATCGAACGGCAGCTGAGAGAACTGATCGAGCGACCGGCAGATTGGCTCTTGCTGACTACGGGCGTGGGAACGGAAGCGCTGCTGCAGACGGCGGAGCGGTTAGGACTGTCGGAGTCCTTTCTGGAGACGCTGGGCAAGATGAACGTGGGAGCGCGAGGCTACAAGACGGTGAACGTATTGCGCAAGCTCGGCGTGACGCCTCTGATTCGGGATAACGACGGCACGACGGCAGGCATGCTGGCGGAGATGGGGGACGTCGATCTGCGCGGCAAACGCGTCGTTCTCCAGCTGTATGGCGATCCGGCTCCCAAAATTACGGCGAAGCTGCTTGAGCGCGGGGCGATCTGCGAAGAATTGCTCCCGTACCGCCACGTTCCGCCGGAAGACGACTCCGTCGAACGACTCGTTGACGAGGCGCTGAGCGGTACGGTAGATGCGATCGCATTTACGAGCACGGTGCAGGTACGCTGCGTAATGCATGTGGCCGAGGCGCTTGGCAAGCGGCAAGCGCTCTTGGAGGCCTTCGGCGCCGGCGTGCTTGCGGTCGCGGTAGGCAAAGTGACGGCGGAAGCGTTGACGGAGGAAGGCGTGCAGCGGGTGCTGTACCCCGAGGAAGAGCGTATGGGCAGCATGGTGGTGGCCATCTCCAAATATTATGGAAGCAAAGCGGCGGCAGGCGGCGAAGATTCCGAGGTCGCTTCCGTGTCCGGGGATTGCGCGGCTTCCGATACAGGGGCGTGATGAATATGGGGAGTCAAGGATTCGTTTATCTGACCGGAGCGGGACCGGGCGATCCCAAGCTGATTACGATTCGCGGGCTGGAGACGATCCGGCTCGCGGATGTGATCATCTATGATCGCCTCGTATCCGACGAACTGTTGAAGGAAGCGCGGGTGGATGCCGCGTTGCTCTATGTCGGCAAAGCTTCGGGTCATCATTCCATGAATCAGGACGACATCAACGCGCTTATCGCGGAGCATGCAGCTAGAGGGATGACCGTTACGCGTCTGAAAGGCGGGGATCCCTTCGTCTTCGGGCGCGGCGGAGAGGAAGCGGCCTACTTGGCCGAGAGAGGCATCGATTTCGAGATCGTGCCGGGCATCTCCTCTTGCATCGCCGCTCCCGCTTATGCAGGCATCCCGGTGACGCATCGCAAAGTCGCCGCGTCATTCGCCGTTATTACGGGGCATGAGTGCGTGGACAAGTCCGGCGCATCGGTCGATTGGGCTTGGGCGGCAGGCGCGGAGACGCTTGTCGTGCTGATGGGTCTGCAGCAGCTGCCGCGGATCGTCGAGCGACTGCTCGCGCACGGCAAGTCTCCCGACACGCCGATCGCGCTTATCCAAAGCGGCTCGCGCGAGGAGCAGCGCGTCGTGGTCGGGACGCTGCAAGGCATTGAGGACGAGCCTGAAACGGCCCGCCTCGCAAGCCCTGTCGCCATCGTCATCGGCCCCGTCGTGAGCCTGCGGCAACAGCTGGCTTGGCGGGAGACGATGGCCGCAATGGGGGTATGAGCGGGCTTAGCGGAGGAAGAGCGGCTAACGGTTTTCCGTTATAACCTCGCTCCTTCTTGCTTCTTTGGTTGATGGGCTGCCGGCAATAACGGCGGCTTTTTCTTTTGTTTGGCCGGCGGCGCGGGCAGGCAGGCCGGAATCGACCGCTTTGGGCACTTTGCCGAACAGGATCCAAGCGAATGGGGTCAAGCGACCGGCGAGCGATACCGTGAGCCACGAGGCAAGCAGCATAATGAACCAGCCGGCCAAGTAATGCAGATGGAGCATCCCCGCATCGGTAGGAGGCGGGAATAGCTTATCGAATATCGCCTGATAGAGCAGATGGATCAAATAGATGCCGAACGACAGCTGGCCAAGCCGGTATAACAGACGAGACAGCCAGGTTGATAGATGACGATGGATAAAGAAGGCCGCATGCAGCAGGACAAGGGCCGCCAATACCGCCTGCGCATTCCAGAGAAATTCGTACAATACGGCAGGATACACCGTGTTGTAGATTTGCGCGGTGTACCAGACCGTCGCGTGCGCGCCGGAAGCGACCAGCCAAGCGCCCCATACGAGCGCCCAAAGCGTCATTCGGCGAGGAGTCGCGTTGTCCCTGGTCATCGCAAGCCATCCCTTAAGTTTGGGATAATAGATGCCAAGCGCCGCGCCGAGGAAAAACAGCGAGAAGTAGGTCAGCGCCCAGCTTCCCTTGTTTTTCAGATGCCACGAATGCAAATTCAGCAGAACGAACGCCCATTGCAAGGCGAAGCCGAGCGGCACGAACCAGCGGGCCAGCTTGTCCCACCGCTTGGCAGCCCATAGGATGATAGGAAAGAGCAGATAAAATTGAATGCTGATATAGATGAAATATAAATGCGAATAGACGGTGCCGCTGAACAGCTTTTCCCGGAACTCTTCCAGTGAGGCAAGGCTCAGCAAAGGCGTTCCCGTCACTTGCTTGACATAGACGAAGTAGATCGCCGAGAAGAGCACATATGGGATGATAATATACAGGAGCCTCTTCTTGTAGAAGGCGGCGAGCAGCTTGCGGTCCAGAGGCCTGTGATAATAGCTGTAGAACAAGACGAAGCTGCTGAGCAGAATAAACGTCGGCGTGCCGATACGCATAAAGGTATTAATGAGGCTATAAAAAATATAATACGACGATTCTTTCATCGTGATTGTAGCCATTGCGCTGGCGTGGACCGTAATGACGGCGAGAATGGCGAGCGCGCGAACGAGCTGGAGCTCGGGAATATGTGTCCGTGCCGGTTGATCGGATGGGATCATCATGCCGCTGTCCTCCATTCGAGTGAATTGATAAGGATTGATAAGGATAAAAACACGCGTATGCGGTTCATGTTATCACTATAAATGACGCCAATTCAATGGAAATGGTTGTGTTTTACAATAATAAAACACGAAATATTAAAATATTCTAATGATATGATTTGAATACATTTACAAATAGTTAATGAAATCCTATATTTATCGACAGATATAGTCGTTTGAAGTCGAAAAAAATGAAATACAACCCCAAGAAGTCTGCATATGCAGAACATTCCTGGGGTTGCTCCATTTCCGTTGGCAAGCACGCGGGCCGGGCTCGCGTTAGTATCGATGACTTTTATGCCACATGAACGAATCCGGTCGAAATCTCATTAACGCTCTTGCTCAAAAACGTCAATCAGCTCCTTCGCGCGGTCAACGTCTTTTGTGGTGACCTGGATCTTCTTGAGATGGCTGCCCTCCAATAAGATCTTCGACTTTAGTCCGTTGCTCTTGAATACCGCCTGCAGCCGATCGATTTCGTCTGCCTTAGAGCCGCTTTCCGTGCGAACCGTCACCCATTTACTCCCGAACAATCCCATCATCATCACCTCCTCATAGCGCTCCCGGCTGAAACACGTGGATTGGAGATCACCTGCGTACCTTCGAAAACAGGTATTAGATATGTATTCGGGACAAGATTGCGTTCATGACACGGGATGGCAAAAAAATGTCGGCATTCGTTCAATTTCTCCGTGCATAAGGGGCGGGGCTCCATCGCATCTTATAGGAATGAACAATCCATGAAGCGCCTCTTGACAAGTATAACTGTAATGGATATTATTACAGTAAGAAGCAAGGAGGCCCGCTTACCGTGAACAGTGAATTTACGATTGCCGTGCACAGTCTGGTTTACTTGGCGTACCTGCCGGAGAAGATGGCAAGCAGCGACATGATTGCGGAGAACGTCGGCACGCATTCCGCCCGGGTCCGCAAGGTCATGAGCGCGCTGCGCAAGAGCGGTTATGTCGAGACGCGAGAAGGCTCAGGGGGCGGATATCGACTGACCATCGATCCGGAGTCGGTGACGCTGGCCGATATCTACCGGGTGATGGCCCAGGGCTCGCTTATTCCCAGCTGGTGTTCCGGCGATCCGTCCATGGATTGCAAGGTCGGCTCCAACATGACGCAGGTCATGTACGGCATCTTCTGCAAGGCGGAGAAGAAGCTCGAGGAGCATCTCCTCGGCATTACGATTCGCGATGTGCTGCGGCAGATTCATGCTTGCGACTAAAGGGTAATTTGTTATTGGTGACACGGGATATTTCCCTTTGATCATATATATTGCTAAGAGAGGATGATTGACAATGGCAGTAGCACTGACGAAAGACAACTTCACGCAAAGCGTGGAGAGCGGCGTATCCCTTGTAGATTTCTGGGCACCATGGTGCGGCCCTTGCAAAATGCAGCTTCCAATCGTTGAGGAATTGGCTACGGAGCTCGAAGGCCAAGCGACAATCGCGAAGATCAACGTGGACGAAGAGCCTGAGCTCGCTTCCCAATTCGGCGTAATGAGCATTCCGACGCTGATCCTCTTCAAAGACGGACAGCCGGTTGACAAGATGGTCGGCCTGCAAAGCAAGGACGCTCTGAAAGCGAAAATTTCGGGCCAAATGTAAGCTTAGGCAAACCGCCGGCGCAGATGACTGCAGCCGGCGGTTTTTTTGTGTGTACGTTCATTTGTGCTCTAAGAACTACTTTTGAATAGGTATATTGACGCTTCTTCACTCTCGTTCGGAAGGAGGGATTTCCCATATACCGACGAATGTATAGTAGAAAGGCATCGCAGATGCCCCGCACAATAACAAGATCGTCAGCCTGAAGGTATCAGCGTATTCGGCTTCCGGCAAGCTGGTGTCGGAGAAGACGGTATCGGTAGCGGTCAAACAGCCGACGGCGCCGACTACGCCGAGCGCTTCGGACGTGCTGGTGGACGGGAAGAATGTATCTTTTGAAGCGTATCAAATCGCGGGAAGCAACTACTTTAAGCTCCGGGATCTCGCCATGGCGCTCGACGGCACGGACAGCTCCTTCGATGTCGGCTGGGACGCTGCCAAGAAAGCGATCACGCTCACGTCCGGGAAGGCCTACAAGCCGGTAGGCGGCGAGCTTGCCCCAAGAAGCGGCCAAGCGGCCAAGAGCGCGATTCAGGCAAGCGCCAAGCTGTACGCGGACGGACGCGAGGTGGCGCTCGCGGCGTATACGATTGGCGGCAACAACTATTTCAAGCTGCGCGACATCGCGAAGATTTTCGACTTTGGCGTGACTTGGGATCCGAAGCGGAGTCTGGTCGGCATCGATACGTCGATTCCGTATACGGAGAGTTAGGGATACGATTCGATTATGGCTCGGGGACGAGCGTCATATAGTATCCCCCCTCCGGGATGGTGCCGGGAGCGAGCGGGGAAGCGATAGCAATGCTGCGGCATGGATAAAGGATTGGCCCGGGTTTTCCGGACTGTCCTTTTTTTTGTGAGAGCATGAAGCGCGGCCTACTGTCGGAGGGGATGAGATCATGTC
>JAQSXN010000109.1 GCA_029256665.1 Paenibacillus sp. | reverse complement strand
GACGTAGTTGCTAAGACGCGCCGCTCCTTCGCCGTTGCCCGTATCGACCACGGTCAGCTTGTCGATGTTGCTGATCGGCTCGGCAACCTTGCCCGCAAGCTCAGGCAGCATTTTGACGATAATGTCGAGAACGGCCGCTTCTCCGAACTTCGCGAACGCTTCCGCCAGCTTCTCCTTCGCTTCCGCCTCCGCTAGACCGCGCAGACGAATAACCTCGGCCTCCGCCGTACCTTTCGCGCGCTCTGCTTCCGCGACCGCCAGACCGTCTAGACGTTTCTGCGCGGCTTGCGCTTTCGCTTCGGCTTCGATGCGGTATTGCAACGCGTCGGCTTCGCGGATCCGCTTTGCTTTGTCCGCTTCCGCCGCTTGTTCGACGGCGTAACGATCGGCATCCGCCTTCTTCTTCACTTCCGCGTCGTATTGCTTCTCGCGACGGAGAATTTCTTTGCCTTCGAGGTCGATCTCGCGCTCCTTGCGCACAAGCTCTACCTTCATCTGCTCCTCGACGACGCTTTGTTTGGCGCGGGCTTCCTGAATGGAGTACGCCTGGTCGGCTTCCGCCTTCGCCGTATCCTGATCGCGCTTAAAGGAAGCGACTTTCATTTCCTTATCCTTCTCCGCTTCCGCGATGTTCGTATCGCGCAGAAGCTCCGCTTTCTGTCCGGCCTCGGCGGCAAGCGCCTTCTGGATTCTTGCGTCTCTTATGGCCTCCGCCTCGGCAATTTCGGCATCCCGTTTAACGGCCGCAATTCGCGGTTTGCCCAGCGCGTCCAGATAACCGTGTTTGTCGCGAAGATCCTTGATCGTAAACGACACGATCTGCAGACCCATCTTCTTGAGATCCTTTGCCGCCACGCCTTGCACCTCTTGCGCGAATTTGTCGCGGTTTCGGTATACTTCTTCGACCGTCATGGAGCCGAGAATCGCGCGCAGATGGCCTTCAAGCACTTCCTGCGCCTCTCCCTTCAGCGCTTCCGTCGGCTTGCCGAGGAACTGCTCCGCCGCCGTCGCGACGTCCTCTACCGCGCCTCCGATCTTAATGATCGCCACGCCGTCCGCCATGACGGGAACGCCTTGCTCCGTATACACCTCCGGCGTCGATACGTCGAGCTTATGGGACAAGAGGGACAAGTACTCCGCTTTCTGGAATACGGGAAGAATAAACGCGCCGCCGCCCCTGATGATCTTTACCTTTCGGCCCGACTCGTCGACCAACGCGTTGCGGCTGCCGAGAAACGATCCCGTGACCAGCATCGCCTCGTCCGGACTAACCGTCTTATACCTTGCCCAGAAGGCAAGCCCCAGCACGACGATCACCCCTACCACGATAAGCGGGATAACCAAAACCTCTTCGATGTTCATGTTCTGCATTTCTCCTTTCGGCATGTTTGGACAGATTATAACGACAAATCAACTTGCGAGACGTAGAGCACGCTCTCCTTAACCTCGACGACGACGACCTTGGCCGATTCCGGGATGGGCTGCCGATCGAAGCTGGCCGCGATCTGATTCGTTACGCCTGCACCGACGCGAATCAATACTTCCCCGTATCCCGTCGCGGGAATCGAAACGAGTACCTCGCCGAGCGCTCCGCTTAACGACTGGAGCGTGAACGCTATGGAGTTTTCGCTATTCTCCATCGGCCTGACGTACAAGAAAAACACGGCCGCGCCAAGCGCGATTGCAATCAATATGGCTAGCAGTACGACCGCCCACATGCCGATCGACGTATAACGGGTCAGCATTAAGCCCGCTCCTCCGAAAGCCGTAATACCTCCGAACAACGTCATGGGGCTCAAAAACGCTGGACCTTCCAATGACAAGAAGTCGAGCGCGCCTTCCATCGCCTGGCTGAGCCAATCGCCGAAAATAACGCTCACGACCGCGAACAAAATACCAAGCGCGAGACAGGATAAAAATAACGTTTCCATATTTCACCTCCAATCGCCGCTAGTCTCCAGAACCTGTAATCTTTTCCGTTATTAATACGACGCATCTATGATGGAAGTTGCTAATAAAAATCGACATACCGCCATATAATTGCCTGCTCCCATGCCGATCGTCCCGTTTTACATGATAAGCTTCCCTTTTGGGGCTTTGGCTCATTCAAAACTTTTCCTGCCTTCAGCGCGTTTAATCTATAGAATGGCTCGGCGAAGCGAATTCTCTCCTATCGGACCATATGCCTACAGACGGCGCTACAGCCGGCGGAAACATGTACCGAATGGGGTTTTGTGCTATAATGGAAATGCTATTTTGGAGGAGGAGTTATAAACATGCAAGAGGATCAAAATCCATCGAGGTCTCAATATGGCAAATGGCGAATGTTCGGACTGGTATCATTTATAACGGTCAAATGGATAGTTTACTTCGGCATCTTCTTCGGACTGCTCGCCGGCGGCGCCGTAACGGGATATGTGGCCGCGCTCGTTAAGGATGAGGAAGTGCGTCCGCAATCCGTCATCCAGGATAAAGTGGGCGAATATTCGATGACGGGCTACGTCTACTTTGACGACGACTCCCTCGTCGGCCAATTGCGTACGGACGAGGACCGGATCGTCGTCGAATACGATGATATTCCGGAGTCCGTAATCAACGCTCTGCTTGCTACCGAAGACAACGAGTTTTTCGAACATAAAGGCGTAAGCGTGAACGGCCTTGGCCGTGCCGTCAAGCAGAAGCTGTTTAACGAAGACACCCAAACGGGCGGAAGCACGCTGACCCAGCAGCTCGCAAGACGGGTGTTCCTCAGTCTCGACAAGACGGACAGCCGCAAGATCAAGGAAATTTTCTTGTCGCTGAGGATGGAGCGTTACTTAACGAAAGAAGAAATATTAGCCGCTTATCTCAATAAGATGCCGTTCGGCAACGGCTCCAACGGTTATCAGGTATTCGGCATTCAAGCAGCATCCAAAGGCATCTTCGGCATCAACGATCTAAGCAAGCTTAATATTGCGCAATCGGCTTATCTGGCGGGCTTGCCTCAGCTGCCTTCCCTGTACAACGCCTTTACGGGCACGGGCAAATTTAACGAAGCAGGCTTCGAACGCGCGGTCAAACGCCAACAGCTCGTCCTGTCCCGCATGCTCGAGACAGGCAGAATTACGCAAGCCGAGCATGACGAAGCGCTCAACTTCGATATACGCGCTTCCATTGCGCCGCCAAGCGAGAAGGCTTATACAACTTATCCTTATCTCATGCTGGAAGCTGAACGCCAAGCGGCGGAGACGCTGCTTATGCAAGAAGATCCAACCTTGACCAAAGAAGATCTTCGCAAGAAAGAAAACGCGGAGCTTATCGAACAAGCAAGGGAACAATTGCTGCGCGGCGGCTACCACGTGTACACGACGATCGACAAACAAGTGTACGACATCATGCGCGACATCGGAAGCAACGAGAAAAACTTTGCACCGTACAGCGAGAAGAAGGGTCTCGAGCAGACGGCCGCGATCATGCTGGATCATAAGACCGGCGCAATCGTCGGCATGCTCGAAGGGCGCGACTTTTATGAGGAGCAGATGAACTTCGCGACGCAGATGATTCGCCAGCCGGGCTCCACTATGAAGACGCTAGCCGCCTATCTGCCGGCAATCGACGCCGGAATCATACAGCCGGCCAGCATCATCGACGATGCGCCGCTCGTGTTGAGCGACGGCCAAAAGGGATACCACATCCCGATGAACGTCAACCGTAAGTTCGCCGGTCTCGTAACCGCCCGCGACGCGCTCAACCGCTCGCTCAATCTGCCTGCGCTTAAGATCTTTAACGAAGAGGTCACGATCGAGAAATCGTGGGAATTCGTCCGAAAGCTGGGCATTACGACGCTGCAGCCGGAGGATGCTTATGCACAGACGGGCGTTATCGGCGGTCTCCGCCTGGGCGTATCCGTCGAGGAAATGACCAATGCGTATGGCGCTATCCCGAACCAAGGCGTGTTCAATGACGCATACATGATCGAACGCATCACGGATGCGAACGGCAAGATCGTCTACGAGCATCAAGCAGCGCCAAAACAAGTGTTCTCCGAGCAGACGGCGTTCTTGATGACCGACATGCTGAAGACGGTCATCTCGAGCCCATCCGGTTCCGGTAATGCCATCACAAAGCAATTCAAGCAATATGGTAAAATTCCGATAGCCGGCAAAACAGGCTCCACTCAAAGTTATGGGGACGTTTGGTTCATGGGCTTCTCTCCCGATGTCACGTTAGGCGTATGGGCTGGTTATGAAGAGCAGGTCAACGCTTTGTCCAACAACGGCCGTACCCGTGCCCGTTCCATCTGGACGATGATCATGAATGCCGTGTCGGAGAAAAAACCGGAATTGTTCGCAACCGAAGCCTTCCCTAAGCCGGATGGCGTCGTGAAAGCATCCGTGTCCTCGGCCAGCGGCTTGCTTCCAAGCTCGCTAACGCAACAGGCCGGCATGGTCGTCACGGACTGGTTTAACAAAAAGTTTATTCCGAAGAAACAGGACGATGCGTTAGTCAGCATGAAGATCAGTACGTACAAAGGCATCAACTACGTGCCTAACGAGCTTACTCCCGAGGACTTCCTGAAGGAGAAAATCGTGGTCAAACGCAAGAAACCGCTGGATGCTCTCATGGACGAGATTCAAGCGGCGCAAGCGAAGCTTCCGGCCTCCAGCCGGCGTCCGATGGAGATCTATATCCCGGCGGATGCCGAGAACGGCGCGCCATCCAAGACCGATCCGCGGGTAGATGACGGGGCGCCCCCTGCTCCGCCTAACGATGTTAAGCTGACGCCTGGCGCGGATGGCAATCTAACGATTTCGTTTACCGACAGCAAGTCGGGCGACGTTGTCGGTTATCGGATTTACCGCTCGGTTAACGCGGGACCCTATGAGAAATTCGGCAGTTCCCTTATCCACGGCGATCCATATACGGCATCGTTTAAGGCTTCCGCAACGGAAAGCACGACGTATTATGTCGTTGCGGTCGATGTCGTCGGCAAGGAGTCGGCGCCAAGCGCGAACCTGGTAAACGGTCATGTGCCGGTCAATCCGGAAATTCCGGAAATACCGGGGTTGCCTGGCGAGGGCGACGGAGACGGAGGTCAGGAGACGGAAGGCGCGCCTTCCGCTCCGAGCGGCCTGCAGGCCACCAGCTCGGCTCTCAGCGTCGTTGTAAGCTGGGCAGCTAATCCGGTATCCGATCAAGTCTCCAAATACTACGTGTATTACAGCTCCGGCAATGACGGCAACTACGCGCTCTTAGGCACCACCTTGGAGACTAGCTACGAGCATGTTGCCCCGTTTGCGACCGGCACCTACTACGTAGTGGCGGAGAACGCGGCTGGCACCTCGCAGCCGTCCACCAAAGTTAAGGTCGTAGGATAACTGAATGCAGAAAAAGGGCTATTCCGGAGGTTGCGACCTCTTGGAATAGCCCTTTTAAGTTGCCTATTGCTTAATCTTCGATCGTGGACAAATCGCCTGTCGGCAAATTAAGCTCCCACGCCTTCAGCACGCGGCGCATAATTTTGCCGCTGCGCGTCTTGGGCAGCTTATCCTTGAATTCGATCTCTCGAGGCGCGGCATGCGCCGAAAGACCGATCTTGACGAACTGCGAGATCTCTTTCTTCAGCTCTTCCGATGGCTCGTAGCCTTCGCGGAGCGCGATAAACGCTTTGATGATCTCGCCGCGTACCATATCCGGCTTGCCGATTACGCCTGCTTCCGCCACCGCGGGATGTTCCACCAGCTTGCTCTCGACCTCGAACGGTCCTACCCGCTCGCCCGCCGTGTTAATAACGTCGTCGATCCGTCCTTGGAACCAGAAGTAACCATCTTCATCCATATATGCGGAGTCGCCGGATACGTACCAGCCCTTCAAACGGAAGTATTCTTCGTATTTGGCCGGGTTATTCCAGACCTTGCGCATCATGGACGGCCAAGGCGTCCCAATCGCGAGATTGCCCATCCGGTATGGCGGCACCTCATTGCCGTTGTCATCGATGATCGCCGCGCGAACGCCAGGCAGCGGTTTGCCCATGGAGCCGGGCTTAATGTCCATGCTCGGATAATTGCAGATCAGCTGTCCGCCGGTTTCCGTCATCCACCAGGTATCGTGAATTCGTTGGCCGTATACCTTCATCCCCCAACGTACGACCTCGGGGTTCAGCGGCTCGCCAACGCTCAGCACGTGACGCAGGCTAGACAGATCGAAGTCCTTCGACAGCTCGTCTCCCGCGCCCATCAGCATGCGGAAAGCCGTAGGCGCGCTGTACCATATCGTCACGCCATACTTTTGAATGACGCCATACCAGTCGCTCGGACTGAATCGGCCGCCTCTGATGACGTTTGTCGCTCCGTTAAGCCATGGCCCGAAAATTCCGTACGAAGTGCCCGTGACCCAGCCCGGATCTGCCGTGCACCAATAGATATCGTCTTCTTTCAGGTCCAGAACGATCTGCCCCGTATACTTATGCTGAATCATTGCGTTCTGGGCATGGAATACGCCCTTTGGCTTCCCGGTGGAGCCTGATGTATAATGGAGAATAAGTCCGTCTTCGCGGTCCAGCCACTCGATCTCCGCAACGTCGGAAGCCGCTTCCATCTCGCTTTTGAAGTTAACGATGCCTTCTTCTTCCGGCACTTCATCGCCGTAGACGAGAATATGCTTCAGCGCGGGCAGTTCGTCCTTCTTAATCCTGTGAAGCAACGCCGGCGTCGTCACGATAGCTATCGCTTCGCTGTCCAGGAGACGATCCTTGACCGCCGTCTCCATAAACGCTTCGAATAACGGTCCTACGACAGCTCCGACCTTGAGAACGCCGAGAACGCTAAAATACAACTCCGGAGTACGCGGCATAAAGATAAAGACGCGCTCTCCTTTCGTTATTCCATGCTTTCGAAGCACGTTCGCGAATCGATTCGACTGCTCGCTTAGCTGACGGAACGTATAGGATTCGTCTCGGTTATTGTCGCTGTAATAGAGCGCGATCTTGTCGCCCTTCCCGGTATCCAGGTGACGTTCGATCGCCTCGTACGCTATGTTGACCTTGCCGGTCTCGTGCCAGCTGAATTGGCGCTCGACCTCCTCCCAATCGAAAGAAGCGGCCGCCTCTTCGTAATTTTTCAGGTTTGGGTTTGTTGCGGTTGCGGGTATGCGCTCTTGATGTAAGTTGATCATTCTATCACTCTCCCATCAAATCTGGAAATCTGCGCCTCAGGAAGGCGCTTACAATTCAATAATCATATTATACCATACCTCTATTCAATCCGACTACGCTTTTCATTTTCTTGATTGTTTGTTATAAAGATAAGTAGATAACGATCAAATAAACGGAAGAAGCGATCATAACTATTACCAAAACGAAAGGAGTTGATCCCTTGGAACATCGCAAACGGCTCCAGGCCGACATCATCGCGACCCGCGATAACCGTGAGCTTGTGCTCGAAGGTCCGGTCCCTCCCGACAGACTGGCGGGCTACCGGATGCACGCTAAGCTCGACGCTTTCCGCAGGCCGGCCGAGCAGCATGAAGCTTTAGTCGAAATTGCAGGGCTCGAAGAAGGACGGATCATCCTTGCGCGCGAAGGAGACTTGATCGTAGGTTACGTGACGTTTCATTATCCGGACGAGCTGGAACGTTGGTCCGAAGGCGGCATGACCGACCTCGTCGAATTAGGCGCCATCGAGGTCGCTAACGACTACCGCTCCTATGGCATCGGCAAGCGGCTCATCGAAATGGCCTTTGCGGAGGATCAGCTCGAGAACATGATCGTCTTTACGACCGAATATTATTGGCACTGGGATCTGGAAGGCACCAAGCTTAACGTGTGGGATTACCGCAATATGATGGAAAAGCTGATGAAATCGGCAGGCATGATCTGGTTCGCGACGGATGATCCGGAGATCTGTTCCCACCCCGCCAACTGTCTTATGGTCCGGATCGGCAAGGAAGTGCCGCTGACTTCGATCGAGCAATTCGACCGCGTTCGATTTCGTAACCGTTACATGTATTGACCGCATGCCTAATCCCGCGAGAAAGGAATGGAAGTCGTAATGAAATCGAATGCCATATTCATTCATCATTCCGATTCATCCCTATATAAGTTCAATGAGGAACATCCCTTCGACCCCATACGCCAGACGCTTACGATCGATCTGTTAAAGGAAAGCGGAGCGTTGTCGGACGACGACCTGCTCTCTCCTTCCATCCCGTGCAGCGACGAGCTGCTTGCGCTCGTGCATCGCTCCGATTACGTAAACGCCGTCAAAGCGCTGAACGACGAAGCCGATCCGCGAAGCCGTTCCGTTACAGCGGAGCAATACGGGCTGATGACGGAGGATACGCCGTTTTTCCAAGACATGCATGCCGCGGCCTCCGCCATCGTCTCCGGATCTGTATCCGCGGCGGAAGCCGTCATGAGCGGGCGCTCCGACCATGCCTTCCACTTGGCCGGAGGTCTTCACCACGCGTTCCCCGACAAAGCATCCGGATTTTGTGTCTACAACGATGCGGCGATCGCGATCCAATATATTAGAGAGCGCTATCAAGCGCGCGTCCTGTATATCGATACGGACGTGCACCACGGAGACGGAGTGCAATGGATTTTCTATACGGACCCTCATGTATGTACGTATTCGATTCACGAGACGGGCAAATACCTGTTCCCTGGCACGGGCTTCGCTTCCGAGAAAGGTGCGGAGAGCGGCTTTGGCGCTTGCTACAATATGCCGCTCGAACCTTTTACCGAAGACGAATCGTGGCTGGAGAGCTTTAACGTCACGCTCCGGAAGGTCATCGAAACCTTTAAGCCCGATATCATCGTCAGCCAGCACGGCTGCGATGCCCATGCGTTCGACCCGCTATCCCACATCCATTGCAGCATGAATATATATCGGGAGATACCTGCCATTATCCATGAGCTCGCGCACGCGTATACGGGCGGCAAGTGGGTCGCGATCGGCGGCGGCGGTTACGATATTTGGCGGGTCGTCCCTCGCGCCTGGTCTTTGGTGTGGCTGGAGATGAGCGATCATCCCCTGGCTGGCTGCATTCGGCAGGAATTATGCCCATTGCCTCCTACTTGGCTGGAGAGGTGGTCCTCCCTGAGTCCTTTGCCGCTGCCACAAACTTGGCTCGACAACGAAGAAGATATCCCGCCTGCTCCTCGCAGAGAGCAAATTACGCAGAGCAATCGCATT
>JAQSXN010000108.1 GCA_029256665.1 Paenibacillus sp. | reverse complement strand
GCGACCCGTTCGCAGGCGGCCGTGCAGGCGAAGATGCGCATCGACGATCTGAACGATCTCGACACGAAGGGACCTCCGCCGGAGGGATTGTCGCCGGAAGAGGCTCGCAAGTGGAAATACCAGCGCTACATCAAGGATTACTTGCGCTGCATCGCTTCCATCGACGACAACGTGGGCCGCATGCTGGACTATTTGGACGAGAAGGGCCTGGCGGAGGACACGATCGTCATTTACACGTCCGACCAAGGCTTTTTCCTTGGCGATCACGGCTGGTTCGACAAACGGTTTATGTACGAGGAGTCGCTCCGCATGCCGTTTCTGATTCGTTATCCGAGGGAGATCCAGCCAGGCAGCGTATGCAAGGATATGATCCTGAATACGGACTTCGCGCCGACGTTTCTTCAGTACGCGGGATTGCCGATTCACGAACGGATGCAAGGGTTCAGCATCAGGCCGCTTCTGAAAGAAGAGACGCCGGAGGGATGGCGGGACGCCATGGTGTATCGATATTGGATGCATCTGGACGGCATTCATGAAGTATATTCGCATTACGGCATTCGCACTCATCGGTATAAATTGATTTATTATTACGCGCAGGCGCTGCGTACGACGGATTCGCGCGACGAGGACCGTCCGCCGGAGTGGGAATGCTTCGATCTGGAGCGGGATCCATACGAGCTGAACAACGTGTACGGGAGTCCGGAATACGCGGAGCGGATCGCGGAGCTCACGCGACAACTGGAGAAGCTGATGGGAGACGTGCAGGACGAATACATTCATTAGATGAACTGATTATAAATGAGTGTCAAATAAAATAGAGAGTAAGTAATTGGAGGGAGCCGGGAGATGGATACGAAACAAAAAGAACAAACGACAACAATTCCCGTGCAAGCGGACGGGCTGGTATTTACGTTCTTGAGCAGCGGCGACTTGAGGAATATTCAATATGAAGGTTTGATGATCAACCAAGTGATGGCGAATCCGATCGACGGTTCGATGAACAATATCTATTTGCGCGTTCTCAACGACGGGAATTGGTCGTACGCGCCTCTGCTAGGCGTTCATTCGAATAGCGAATTCACCGCTTCCGAGAACGGCGCATCATGGCGCGGGGAATCGTTAGGCGTCGCTTATCGCGTAACCTTTACAGTAATGCCCGGTCACGTTTGGTTCTGGGAAGTCGCGTTAAGCGGCGACGGAGCGGAGGCCGACATCATCTATGGACAAGATATCGGTCTGGCGGATACGGGCGCCGTTCGTACGAATGAGGCCTATATGTCACAATACATCGGGCATACGCCGTTTGCGACGGAGGACGGGCGAATAGCGGTTTGCTCCAGGCAGAACCAGCCAATGTCGACTGGCTTTCCTTACGTTCAGCAAGGTACGTTAACGCGCGCGAAGTCATATTCGACGGATGGTTTCCAATTTTTCGGCCTGTCCTATAAGGAAACGAACGTTCCTGAAGCGCTCACCAGTGAAAGACTGGCTGGCAGCGTCTACCAATACGAATTCGCTTATACCGCGCTGCAATCGGAGACGGTCCGATTGTCGGCTGCAACCGAAACCTCGTTCGTCTTTTACGGCTTGCTTAAACCCAATCATCCCGATGCGATTCAGAAGCTGGAGTATGGAGAATTCATTCAAGAGGCTTGGGAACAATCGCGCTTGAAGCGGGACAAAGGGGAAATCGCAAAAAAAGCCGGCAAGATCGCGCCTAGCGAACAGATCGGCTCGCCGTTGAGTACCGAATCGCTCACCCTTGCGCAAATCGAGGAGATGTTCCCGGTCCGCTTGCAGGAGGAGTGGGACGGAGAAGAACTCTTATCGTTCTTTACCGGAACGTACGAGCATGTCGTGCTTAAGGCAAAGGAGCTTCGCATGGAGCGTCCGCACGGCCACATCATCATGAGCGGCGACAATGCCAAATTGACCGACAAGGTTCTATCATCGACCAACTACATGTACGGCATCTTCCATTCGCAAATAACGGTAGGCAATACATCCTTTAACAAACTGATGACCAATGCCCGAAACGCGCTGAACGTGCTCAAAACGTCAGGGCAACGGATCTACGCGGAAATCGGCGGACGATATCGGCTGCTGGCTATGCCGTCGATGTACGAAATCGGCTTTAACTATGCCAGGTGGCATTATGTGCTGGAGAACGATACGTTAATCGTTACGGCATGGACCAAAGCCGACGCGACGGAGCTCGCGCTCGAGACGGTCTCGAAGTCCGGCCGGCGCTATCGGTTTCTGGTCACCAATCAGATCAGCATGAACGACAAGGAATACGAGCTGCCTTATGTTATGGAACGGGATGGCGGCGAGCTTGTGTTCCGCGCGCACAAAGATTCATTAAGCTCAAGCGCGTATCCGGAGCTGCACTTCCGCCTAGGCGTGACCGGAGCCGAGCTGACGGTGCTTGACGAGCGCGTATTGGCGCCGGAAGCCGAGCCGGGCTCCGCATCGCTCGTCGTGCTGTCGCTCGAGTCGACTTCGTCCTGGAAGCTGAGCATTGCAGGCCGTTTGGATAATTCTGGGGCTCCGGCAGCGCCGCAGCGTCAAGCTACCGAGGATATCGAATTATACCGTTCGTTCCTTTCTTCCGTCATGAACGGCTTCAGCCTTTCGAACCGGTCGGAAACGAAGGCGATGGAGGTCGAAAAATACAACGCGCTCGCTTGGTGGTATACCCACAACATGCTCGTGCATTATTCCGTCCCGCACGGGCTCGAACAATACAGCGGCGCGGCTTGGGGAACGCGGGACGTATGCCAAGGGCCGACGGAATATTTTATGGCGACCGGCAATTACGGCGGTGTCAAAGAAATTATTAAAACCGTCTATACGCACCAGTACCAAGAAACCGGCAATTGGCCGCAATGGTTTATGTTCGACCGGTATTACCGGATCCAACAAGAGGAGAGCCACGGCGATATTATCGTATGGCCGCTTAAAGTATTGGGCGATTACTTGCGCGCTACTTGCGACTATTCCATCTTGGAAGAACGGGTTCCGTATACGACCCTTAACGGCGAGTTGACCGAAACGACGCACAGCGTGCTGGAGCATGCCTGCAAGGAGCTTCAATATATTCGCGAGCATTTCCTACACGGGACGTACCTGTCATCCTACGGGGACGGCGACTGGGACGATACGCTGCAGCCGGCCAACGCCAAGCTGAAGCAATATATGATCAGCAGCTGGACCGTTTCGCTGACGTTCCAGACGCTCAATCAGCTGTCCGAAGCTTTAGCCGGTCAAAGCGAGGAGCTTGCCGCGTTGTCCGTTGAGCTGAAAGAGCTGGCGGATGGCATCAGGACCGACTTCAATCACTATTTGGTCAAAGACGGCATCGTATCCGGCTTCGCTTATATGGAAGAACCGGACAGCGCGCAGCTCATGCTGCATCCTAGCGACGACAAGACGGGCATTACGTATCGACTCCTGCCCATGACGCGAAGCATGATCGGCGAGCTGTTCGATCCCGAGCAAGCGGAGGCGCATTACCGCCTAATCAAGCAGGAACTGTATTGCCCGGATGGCGTGCGGCTGATGAACAGGCCGGCCGAATACGCGGGCGGCGTCAGCACGCGCTTCAAACGCGCGGAGCAGGCGGCGAATTTTGGCCGCGAGATCGGCTTGCAATACGTGCACGCGCATATCCGCTTCATCGAAGCTATGGCCAAGCTGGGCAAGCCGGAGGAAGTATGGCAAGGGCTGGCGGCCATTAATCCGGTTGGCATCCGGGACGTTGTGAAGAATGCGGATTGGCGCCAAAGCAACGCATACTTTAGCAGCTCCGACGGCAAATTCGCGGATCGTTACGAAGCGCAGGAAGGATTCGGAAAACTGCGAACCGGCGAGGTTCAAGTAAAAGGCGGATGGCGGATTTACTCCAGCGGTCCCGGCATCTATATGAACCAGCTGATCTCGAACGGACTTGGCATCAGGCAGGAGGGCGGTGATCTCGTTCTCGATCCCGTGCTGCCGGAAGAGATGGACGGGTTGACCTTCCGTTATCAATGGGCCGGCAAGGACGTCTTGTTCCGCTACTCGGTTGGCGGCGCCGCCGTGAAGAAAGTTACGATTAACGGTCGCTCCCTTCCGTTTAGCTCGCTAGGCAATCGTTACCGCGATGGCGGCGCGAGAATCGCGCGAGGCGACATCGAGACTTGCTTTGCCCTGGGTCTTAATGAAGTGGACATTGTCATGGGACCGTATCCGGATCGGGCAATGATCTGATATAATCGACAAAGAACGGGAAGCCGGATGCAAGCGATAGGAGCGATAGCTGTGGTAAGCATTAAAGACATTGCCAGGCACGCCGGGGTATCCATTTCGACCGTATCTTACGCGCTCAACGGGAACCCCAAGGTGACGGAGGAAACGAGAAAGAAGATACTTGATGTGGCCAAGCAATTAAATTACGTGCCGAATGCGGCCGCGCGAACGCTAAAAAAACGGGAAACGAAAATAATCGGCGCGTTCCTGACGACGTTGGAAGGAGCGTTCTACGGCGAGCTCTTGCAAGGGATGAAGGAAGAGCTGAACAAACGCGAATACGATCTTGTCATATGCAGCGGCACGCGGTCGCATCGGATGCTCTCGGAAGGCATGCTGGACGGAGCTATCATTCTTGACCGCCTGTTTTCCGACGAAGTGCTGCTGCAGCATGCCGAGCGGGGACATAAGCTTGTCGTGCTCGACCGCGAGCTGAGTCATCGGAACGTCGTGCAGGTTCTGCTCGACAATAAAGCGGGGGCGACCTTCGCGATCGAATATTTGATCCGGCAGGGTCATCGGAAGCTGTACGCCGTTACGGGTCCCGGGGGTTCGTTCGACTCGGAACAGAGGCTTGCCGCCGTACGTCAAGCCGTCGATCGGGCCGGCGAAATCCAATACGCGGAGATTCCGGGCAACTTCGACAAGGCCAGCGGGGCTGCCGCGGCGCAAATCATCATCAACGAATACGACGGTCCTGCCGCGGCCTTCTGCTTTAACGACGAAATGGCGATCGGCATGTACCAAGCTTTGCGCGAGACGTCTTATGCGATCGGAGAACATCTGCATGTCGTCGGCTTCGACCATATCGAAATTGCCGACTATGTGCAGCCGCGGCTCGCTACCGTACACTATTCGGAGAAGCGATGGGGTGCTCTAGCGGCCGAACAACTAATCAAGCTGATCGCGAACGAGGGTGCCGAGCATGAACGTATTTATGTTTCGCTCGTCGAAGGCGACTCCGTGGGACAAATATAAGCACGAAGAAGAAGCGGCTCCATGAAGGAGCCGCTTCTTCTGTGTATTTGCATGCATGTTCGATTCATTAGTTAGCGATATCGGCGAAAAAGATGCCGGCTTCTTCATCCAAGCCAAGCTTGATGTCGGATCGGAAGGCCCGAACATTGTATTGGGTGTACATATACTGTTCGATTGCTTCCAGCAGATTCGCTTCCATCAAGTATTGGCTGCGGCCTTGCACCCACATCTCCGCCGTATATCCGTACTCTTCGTCCCATGACAGCTGCACTTCGACTTCGGTAGGCTGTATTCCGCGACGCTGCGCGGTATGGTAACACACTGCGTTAATGATCTCGTCCGTTTGAATTCTCACGATTAATAAGGTTTACGCGGATCGGGATCGTTTTTTTTCTTGCTCTTGAGGTAAACAAACGCGACGCGGATCAGCATAATAATCGCGAAGATCGCGAGCAGGTTGATCAGCAAGCCGAAGATTTCGCCGAAAGCGCCCATGCTTCCGAACATGCCGCCGAACAATAAGCCTGCCAAACCGCCGATCATCAAACCTTTCATCAGACTGCTGCCGCCGAACATGCCGCCTTTGGTAGCCGCGCCAGCCGTGCCTGCAGCCGCTCCGGTCTTAGTGCCGGGATTCGACTGGGAAGCGCTGTCGTTTTTAGGTTGCGTAACGCTTTGTTTCGGCGATTTGAATCCGCCCCGCTTTGCGTCTGCCACTTGTCCGAATCCGAACGTAAAGAGCAATGTCAAAGCGATCATTACAAGCATTCCCTTTTTCATTTGTCTTTCTTTCCTTTCTGCATCGCATAGATTGATAACATCATGAAATACGGTTACGATGGACAAGGGTTTCAACTTTTTTTTCTTTTTTTTGATCTCATCCGATGGAGGTGCGCCAATGCGATCCTTTCCTGCTTCTTATATTGCCTATTTGGTTCAGTTTCATGCAACCAGAGACTACTTTGAATGTCACGAGCTGCTAGAAGAATATTGGAAAGAACATCCTGGCGACGGACTTAGCGAGCTTTGGGTCGGTCTTATTCAATTGGCCGTTGGCCAATACCATGAGCGCAGAGGCAACCGCCGGGGAGCCGGGCGCATGTATGCGGAAAGCTTGAAGCGGCTGAACGAAGCGGACTTGGGAGCCGTGGGACTCGGGCGTGACCAGTTGTTGGATCAACTGAGGGTTAGGCTTGCGGCGGTATACGAGGAAAAGGAGACTCCTTATCGGGATATGAACCTGCCCATCGAGGATACGGAGCTGATGCGGTTATGCGAAGCCGAATGCCGGAAGCTTGGCGCCCGTTGGGGAGCCGAGAGTTCCATGGATAACGAAGACGTCATCCATCGCCACAAGCTGCGGGACCGCTCGGATGTGATCGCCGCGAGAGCGGCGGCTCTGGCCGAGAAGAGGAAGGGGCGGGGGAAGTAGCTTTCGGAAAGGGAGCGAAGCGAGAGCAGGTGGTTGGCGTGCAAAAGAACAGCCCGAATGAGTCAGGTTAGAGCGCCTAAACAGCCGACGCCGCTGGTTGCAACCCGAAAAAATCGGGTTAGAGCGCCTAAACAGCCGACGCCGCGGGCTGCAACCCGAATAAATCGGGTTATAGCGCCTAAACAGCCAACGCCGCGGGCTGCAACCCGAATAAATCGGGTTAGAGCGCCTAAACAGCCGACGCCGCTGGTTGCAACCCGAAAATTTCGGGTTATTGGCGCGTGTTAGGAGTTATTTCTGTACCATCCAGAAATGAATTGTCTAGTAAGCGTTTATTTGTCAGATTGTCTATGTCTTATTAGGTTAACGATCAGGATAGTTCCCCTTTTTCTCGAATATCATCAATAACGTAAATACGTTTGATGCAAGGGAGAGAGCCTAATGCAAACGGAAGATTTCATTCAAAAGCAAGAAACAACAGGCAAAAGAATCCTCCAACTACTTGTCATAACTAACCTAACCCTCTTTATAGTGATACTGGTTATGAGTTTGCTAAGTGGCATATTTCACAACATTATTGGATTAATAATGATGATTATCCTTTGTATATTTATTTATAACGGCGGTCAAATTGCTAAGTGGATTTATATTGTAGCGAATACACTGATTGTTTTTAATGTGTTTCGTGCTTTATTTGCAGGAGTAGTCTACTCTTCTTATGCACTATTGGATTTTATAACGATAGTCATGTTGTTTATTTCTATTTTGACAAGTTTGACTTTAATCTTTTCAGCCAATGTTAAAGAATTTATGTACAAACAGAGATACTGAACTTTGCTCGTTTAAAGGAGTAGATTCGATGAAATCGGTTAGTCGAGTAATTCCCACCGGAACAATATCGGCGGGTTATCGATATTCCGTCGGGCTTAAATTGGACGGCACGGTGATCGCTACGGGCGATAACAAATATGGCAAATGCGAAGTTGGCGGCTGGCGCGATGTGATAGCTGTCGCGGCCGGCAATGCTCACACGGGTAACGCCCATACCATCGGCCTTCAATCGGACGGCTTAGTGGCGGCTGCAGGCTGGAATAAGCATAACCAATGCGATGTTGACGATTGGCGCGATATTGTGGCGGTTGCAGCGGGTTGGCGTCGTACCGTGGGGATTAAATCGGATGGCACGGTAGTAGCTGTCGGTCGGAATAATGAAGGCCAATGCAATGTAAGCGGTTGGCGAGATAAGGTAGCGGTAGCCGCTGGCGACTGGCATACCGTCGGGCTACAATCGGATGGCTTAGTGGCGGCTGCGGGCAATAATCGGTATGGTCAATGCAAAGTAAGCGGCTGGAGCGAAATTGCGGCAGTGGCGGCGGGTTACCTACATACTGTCGGTCTGCAATTGGACGGAACCGTGGTGGCGGCGGGCGATCATAAATACGGCAAATGCGATGTAACCGGCTGGCGGGATGTCGCGTCAATAGCGGCGGGGAGTCATCATACCGTCGGACTAAAACCCGATGGCACCGTGATCGCTGTGGGATGGAATGAGCATGGCCAATGCAATGTAAGCGGTTGGCGCGATATTGTGGCCATTGCCGCGGGCTGTACGCATACCATCGGCCTTCAATCGGACGGCACGGTTGTGGCCGTGGGCGATAATGAATATGGCCAATGCGATGTAAGCGGCTGGCGCGGCATCCGACAACTACGCACTTAATTCAGCAATGGAGTGATGGAGGAGGCGGCGGCGCCAAGCGATTGCTCTCCCGGCCGCCGCCATTCTCCCTGCACTTGAACAGGAAATTACTCGACGTCCGCCTTATCGACCAGCTCAAGCTGTCCCGTATCGGGATCGATGATGAGCCCGTGCACCAGGATATTGGCCGGCAATAAAGGATGTTTGCGAATGATGCTTACGCTGTTTACGACGCTATCGCGGACGTTGTCGAAGCCGGTTAACCAACGCATCAAATTTACGCCGGAATTTTTTAGGATATCGATTCTTTCCTCGGGTACCCCGCGTTCCTTCATATGTTCGATAATCAGCTCGGGGTTGAGACCCGTCATCCCGCAATTGTGATGGCCGATGACGAACACCTCGTCCGCTTGAAGCTCGTACAATGCCACAAGCACGCTTCGCATCACGCTGCCGAAGGGCTGCGTAATAATGCCTCCTGCCGTTTTGATGATTTTGGCGTCGCCGTTTTTGAGGTTCATCGACTTTGGAAGCAGCTCGGTAAGCCGAGTATCCATGCAGGTCAGGATTACCATTCGTTTATCCGGGAATTTGCTTGTCGCGTATTGCTCGTATTGTTTCGTCGTGACGAAACCGGAATTAAAGGTCATAATTTCGTCGATTCTTCCCATCGCGTTGCCTCCTAGAATTGCGAATGACTCTGGCTGATGAACCGGAGATGCGTCGTGTAAATCTGGCTGTCGCCGCACAGGCTGAAGCTGCCGGCAGATTCGTTGTA
>JAQSXN010000107.1 GCA_029256665.1 Paenibacillus sp. | reverse complement strand
CCTCGACCTTTTCTACGAAAGCCGTCCGCGTTTTCGAGAGACCTTCCTTAAATACGTTCGTAACCGCCTCCGTTTTGGCGGCGATGCTTTCCTTTAGCTTCTTGAAAAAACTCATGCTTCGTTTCCTCCATCCTAGCCATTCGTCTTTCTTTGCTTCTATTCCGCATGCGTGGAGGCGAAGCCCGGATTAAGCCGAAACGGGTTCTTCATCTTCGCCGCTTTCTTCCAGTCGGACCGAGACCAGCTTGGATACGCCGCCTTCTTCCATCGTGACGCCGTATAAGACGTCCGCTTCCTCCATCGTGCCTTTGCGGTGCGTGACCACGATGAATTGCGTTAATCCCGAGAACTCGCGCAAATATTGGGCGAAACGGGCTACGTTAGCTTCGTCGAGCGCCGCTTCGACTTCATCGAGCACGCAGAACGGCACCGGCTTGACTTGAAGAATCGCGAACAACAGCGCGATTGCCGTCAGCGCCCGCTCGCCGCCGGAGAGCAACTGCAGGTTCTGCAGTTTCTTGCCCGGAGGCTGGGCGACGATGTCGATGCCGGTATCCAGCACGCGATCCGGCTCGACGAGCACGAGATCGGCCCGCCCGCCTCCGAACAACTTGCCGAACACGACGACGAAATGTTTGCGGATCGCTTCGAACGTCGTTCGGAATCGCTTCGACATCTCTTCGTCCATTTCTTTGATCACCTGGTACAGCGCAGTCTTCGCTTCGATCAGATCGTTCTTCTGCTCGGAGAGGAACTCGTACCGTTCTTTTACGCGTTCGTATTCTTCGATGGCGCCTAGGTTGACGTCGCCTAGCGACGTAATTTTGCGTTTGAGCTCGCGAACTTCGGCTTGCGTGCCAATCACGTCCTCCGGAACGGGGTACGTTTCTTTGGCGAGCTCGTAGCTAAGCTCGTATTCTTCGCTCAGCTTGCGCAGCAGATTGTCCAGCTCCACGTCTTGACGGTTGAGCGCAATTTCTGTCTGCCGCATTTGCTCCTCGACGACCCGCAGCTGCGCCCGCTGCTCCTTCGTCTCGCTTTCGCCCTTGTCGAGCTCCGCGATCCTATGGGCGCGCGCGGCCCGCTTCAGATCCGTCTGCTCGGCGCAATTGTGTTTCTTGATGCGAAGGTCGTTGAGCTGCGCGATCTGCGCCACGCTTTCCTCGCCATGGCGCGCCAGCTCTTCTTCTTGCTGCGCGGATACCGCGCGCAAGTTCGCAAGCTCGTTCTTCGCCCGGTGAATGTCGCTTCGCACGCGATTCGCCTGGTCCTCGAAGCTTTGTTTCTCTTGATCCGTCTTCGCGACGGCGATCTTGAGGTCCGTCAGCTGCACTTGCAGCTCTTCCTTGGCCGATTCGCTTGCTTTGCGACGTTCTTCGGCAAGACGGATCGCTTCTTGCAGCCGAGCTTCGTCGATAACGAGCGCTCCCAGCCGCTGCTCGGCCTGTTCCGCCTGCTTCGCGAGCAATTCGCTCTCGTTCGCCTGGGACGTCTTGTCGGAGGCGGACAACGAGCGTTGCTCGGAGAGAAGCTTGTCCTCCGCCTTCAATTGCTGCAGCTCGCCCCTTATTCCTTGCTCGTCTATTCGGCACTTCTCCGCTTGAGAGCGCAGCTCCTCGACGTTCTGGGACGTAATCGATTGTTCCTTGCGCAGATCGCTCAGCTTGGCTCTTAGCTGCTGGACGGTATTCTCCGCTTCCTTGATCTCCTGATCAAGCGCTTCGATCTGGCGGCCGCGGCCGAGCAAGCTCGCTCCCCGCTTCTGCAGGCTGCCGCCGGTCATGGAGCCGCCCGCGTTGACGACATCGCCTTCGAGCGTCACGACGCGGTAGCGGTATTGGCATCTCGAAGCGATGCGGTTCGCCTGCTCCAACGTCTCGGCGAGCAGCACGTTGCCCAGAAGGTTGCCAACGATCGCTTGGTAACGTTCGTCGCAACCCACCAAATCCGCCGCCACTCCTACGAAACCTTCCTCCGCATGAAAGGAACGTTTGTCGTTCTCGGGTACCATTCTGCCCCGAATGACATCCAGCGGCAGGAATGTAGCCCGCCCTAACTGCCGTTGCTTCAAGAAGCCGATGGCCGCGCGCGCGGAACGTTCGTCTTCCATAACGATATGTTGGAGCGCTCCGCCCAAAGCCGTCTCGACCGCTACTTCGATGCGCTGGGGTACACGGATGAGCTCGGCAACGGCGCCATGAACGCCGGATATGCCCGCGGATCCGCGACGAGCGGCCTTCAGCACTTCCTTAACGCCCTGCATAAAGCCGTCGAGCGCGTCTTGCATTTCCTTCATCGTATCGCGTCTGGAAATATGGCTGTCCAGCCGCTGATCCCACTTGCGGATGGAAGCCGTCACCTCATCCAGGCTCGCGGCCAGCGCTCGACCCTTTTCCGTCTCGGACAACAACCGGTTCCGCGTGTTCTCGAGTACGGCAAGCCGCTCTTGCAGCGCTTGCTCCAGCTCCGCCTTGCGTTCGTCAAGCCTGGCTTGCTGTCCCGTCCACTTCGACTCGTCGTCGCTGATCCGTTCCATGCGCCGCTGAAGCGTCTCCTGCTGCTGCGCCGCGTAACGAATTTCGTTGCGCGTCTGAGCCATCGCGCTGAGAACATCCAGCAGCTCGCTCTTCAGCTTTTCTTCGGCATCTACGACGGCGCCGCCGGCCACGCCGAGCAAATTGGACTCTTCCGCTTCGAGCTGGACGCGAATCTCCGCGAGCTTCAGCTCCAGCGCAGCCGCTTTGCTGCGGAATTCCGCTTCGTCCTGCGTCAGCGCGACAATGCGGGCATCCTGCGCCGCCATCGATTCTTCAAGTCCGCGCTTATTCTGCTCCAGGTTGCGTTTCCGCTCTTTCAGCACTTCGCCGTAGCCTTCGCATTTCTCCACGTCTTCGCTTAGTTGAAGCATCGATACGTGCAGTTGGTCGAGCTCCTGCTCGATCTCCCGCAGCTGTTGCCGGTCCTGCTCCAAGTGCGCGTCGTGTTTGCTGACGACTGTGGATAACTTGAGCTGTTCCTCTTGCAGCTTCTCCAGCTTGTCCGTCGCTTCCGACCAGGCTCGGTGCACCGTCTCGATATTATGTACGTACATCGATATTTCCTTGGTTTTCAGTTCTTCCTTCAGCGCTTTAAAGTGGATCGCTTTCTCCGACTGTTTGCGCAGAGGCTCAACCTGATCCTCGAGCTCGGACACGAGATCGTGAATCCGAAGCAGATTCTGCTCCGTCTCATCGAGCTTCTTCTGGGCTTCCCGCTTGCGAGATTTATATTTCACGATGCCGGAGGCTTCTTCGAAGATCCCCCTGCGATCCTCGGAGCGCGTGCTCAATATTTCTTCGATCCGGCCTTGGCCGATGATCGAATAAGCTTCCTTGCCGATGCCCGTATCCATGAACAGCTCGGTAATATCCTTGAGGCGGCAGGGCTGCTTGTTGATCAAATATTCGCTGTCTCCGCTCCGGTGTACCCGGCGCGTGACCGTTACTTCGTTATATTCCAGCGGGAGCGCGCCGTCCGCGTTATCCAGCGTCAGCGAAACCTCGCCGTAATTGACCGCCTTCCGCGCATCGCTGCCTGCAAAGATGATGTCTTCCATCTTGCCGCCGCGCAAGCTCTTCGCGCTTTGTTCGCCGAGCACCCAGCGGATGCCGTCGGAGATATTGCTTTTCCCCGAGCCGTTGGGACCGACGACGGCCGTTATGCCGGTGACGAATTCCATTTCGGTTTTGTCGGCGAAGGACTTGAATCCCGCTAATTCTATACGTTTCAGAAACATGACTTGGGTTTCACCTCACCCCACATTGTAACACAATTTCATTATTTGCGTCATATCTATTCCACAGCCAAAAAGAAGCGGCTAAGCAACTGGGAAGTCCCTATCAAGCGATTGCCGCTTCGCATAACTGCTCCCGTCAAAGCCTATAAATCGTCGATGCATTTACACTCCGATGCAAGGTGAAACGGCTGTCGCCGTTCTTTGGCGGCGCAGCGCGTTACATTCCGATTCCGAGAATAATAAGCCGGTATCGAGAAAAGCTCTACCCTCGGCCTCTCGAAGATGTGCGACCGCGTTCAATGGTTGGTTTATCGCGGTCAAGGTGAAACGGCTGACGCCGTCCTTGCTGCGCAGCGCGTTTCCTACCGAGAACTATAGAGGAAGTATGGCAAAATGATATACTCTCCTATATGTCAAAAAAAAACCGCCAGGTCTAAGCGACCCAACGGTTCTTCTTGCGGCATTTGACATGCCATAAATTAATTCGAGCATTCGACTCGCTCGCTCATTCGCGCTCACGTTTCTTGGGCTAACCTGTTCCACGCTTCGGCGGCGGAGCGTTGCTCCGCTTCCTTCTTGGTGCGGCCGGCGCCAAGTCCGTAACGTTCCTCTCCGAGGTACACCTCGACGATAAACTCTCGGTCGTGGGCGGGGCCTCGCTCTTCGACGATCCGGTATTCGACCGGTCCCAGCCCATTATGCTGGGCACGCTCTTGAAGCTTCGACTTCGCGTCCTTCATGAGCAAGCCGGAGTCGCCCGATTCGATATGGGGAAACATATGCTCCGCCAAAAATTCGCGCGTACGGTCAATGCCCGAATCCAGGAAAATCGCGCCGATGAAGGACTCGAACAGATCGGCCAGCAGCGCCTGGCGGTGTCTGCCGCCAAGCTGCTCCTCGCCTCTGCCAAGAAGGACGTGGCTGCCGAGCTCCAGACGTTCGGCGAACATCGCGAGGGAAGGTTCGCAGACGATGGACGCGCGCATGCGCGTAAGCTCGCCCTCCGGCCTCTTGGGATAAGTAGCGAACAAATACTCGGACACCAGAAGCTGCAAGACCGCGTCGCCGAGAAACTCCAGCCGTTCGTTGTCCTGCACGGAACCTCGTTTATGTTCGTTGACGTACGATGTATGGGTGAATGCCTGCCTCAGCAGTCTGCCGCGCTTGAAATCGAGCTGCAGCTTCCGCTGCAGCTCGTCTAAATTATCATGCTTCATACGCTTTCATCACAATCGTGGCATTATGCCCGCCGAAGCCGAACGAGTTGGATAACGCGATGCGAACATCCGCTTCGCGAGGCTTGTTAGGCACGTAGTCCAGATCGAGCTCGGGATCCTGATTGTCCAGGTTAATGGTCGGAGCGATCATGCCGTTCTGAAGCGTGAGCGCCAGAATGACCGCTTCTACTCCGCCCGCCGCGCCAAGCAAATGACCCGTCATCGACTTCGTTGAGCTGACGGCTACCTTGTAGGCATGGTCCCCGAACGTCTTCTTGATCGCCGTCGTCTCCGAACGGTCGCCGACCGGCGTCGACGTGCCGTGCGCGTTGATGTAATCGACTTGCGACGGCTCGATCCCGGCATCCTTGATGGCCTTGGCCATGCAGCGGGCCGCGCCGTCCGGATCGGGCTCGGTCATATGGAAGGCGTCGCCGCTCATGCCGTAGCCGATCACTTCGGCATAGATCTTAGCGCCGCGCGCCTTTGCGTGCTCCAACGATTCAAGCACGAGCACGCCCGCGCCTTCGCCCATCACGAAGCCGTCGCGACCGGAGTCGAACGGGCGGCTTGCCTTCTCGGGCTCCTCGTTGCGAGTCGACATCGCGCGCATCGAGCAGAAGCCCGCCATGCCCGTCGGGCGAATCGTCGCTTCCGCGCCGCCCGCGATCATCACGTCCGCATCTCCCCGTTGGATCATCTTGTAGGAGTCCCCAATGGAATGAGTGCCGGTCGCGCAAGCCGTAACCGCCGTGCTGTTAGGACCTTTGGCGCCAGTCAGCATGGATACCTGGCCGGAAGCCATGTTCGCGATCATCATCGGGATAAAGAACGGGCTGACGCGTTTCGGGCCTTTCTCCAGCAGCACGTTGTGTTGGTCTTCCCAAGTGCCAAGTCCGCCGATGCCGGAGCCGATCATTACGCCTACGCGCTCCGCGTCGGCATTATTGCCGATATCAAGGCCAGAATCCGCGACTGCCAGCTTGCTGGCTACGGACGCGAATTGGACGAACCGGTCCATCTTGCGCGATTCTTTGCGCTCGATGCCGTAGTCCTCCGGATTAAAATTCTTGATCTCCGCGGCGATGCGGGTCGGATATTCCGAGAAATCGAAGGCTTCGACGACGGAAACGCCGGACTTGCCCTCAAGCAGGTTATTCCAAAATTGTTCGATGTTCGAACCGAGCGAGGTCATTACACCCATGCCGGTCACCACTACTCTATGTTTCACTTCAGTCACCTCTGCAAACAGACATATAACGGCATCACGCCGTCCATTCTATATTAATAGCGATTAAGCCACTCATAACAAGTTTAAAGGAAAACCGAACTTTTTGAACGTCGCCCTCGGGGCGGCATCGATCTGGACTCCGGAAAATAAAAGCGCTTAACATGGAAGAGAAGTCCCGCTCCTTGAAACGGGACTTGTCCATCCTTAGGTATGAGATTGTATGTAAGTTACAACTTCTCCCACCGTCGTGATTCTCTCTGCATCTTCGTCAGAGATTTCCATATCAAACTCGTCTTCCAGCTCCATGACCAATTCCACAACGTCAAGAGAGTCAGCGCCGAGGTCATCTTTGAAGGAAGCTTCAAGCGTTACTTCTGCTTCGTCTACTCCAAGGCGGTCGATGACAATACGTTTTACGCGATCTACTACTTCGGACATCCGGTTCACCTCCTCCACCGTATTATACGAGAATTACATGCAAAATACCATCCTTACCTTACCTTTTCTGAATCCCGGAAAATCTACATATACATGCCGCCGTCCACGTGTACGGTCTGGCCTGTCATGTAAGCGGCCGCGTCGGATGCCAAGAACCTCACCGCGTTCGCGATATCGGCGGCATCGCCGAGACGCGCGAGCGGAATTTGGCCGGCTAGCGCCGTCTTGGACTCCTCCGGGAGCTTGTCCGTCATATCGGTCTGGATAAAGCCCGGGGCGACGCAGTTCACCGTAATGCCGCGCGACGAGAGCTCTCTGGCGCTCGCTTTCGTGAGGCCGATGACGCCTGCTTTGGCGGCAACGTAGTTCGCTTGGCCAGGATTGCCCAGCACGCCTACAACGGACGAAATGTTGATGATCCGTCCGGAGCGCTGTTTCATCATGTGCCTTGTTACGGCCTTTATGCCGTTAAATACGCCTTTGAGGTTCGTCTCGATCACATCGTCGAACTCCTCTTCCTTCATGCGCATAATTAAATTATCTCTTGTAATGCCCGCGTTATTCACTAGGATGTCGAGACCGCCGAGCTGTTCGAGCGTCTCCTTGACCATCGAGTCGAACTCGGCTGCCTTGCCGACGTTCGCCTTAACGACGATGGCGCGGCGTCCCAGCGCTTCGATCGCCTTGGCCGTCTCGGCGGCCGCGGCTTCGCTGCCCGAATAATTGACCGCCACGTCCGCTCCGGCTTCCGCGAGCGCGATCGCGATGGCTCTTCCGATGCCGCGCGATGCTCCCGTAACCAGAGCTTTCTTGCCTTCTAAGCTTGCAAACATGCGTGTTCCCCCTCATAACGAATTCAAGCCGTATTCGCTCGCCGTTCCACGTAACTGACGTTATTGATTCACTTGAATCGAGTCCATCGAAGCCGCGCTGTTGACGGATATGACCCGCACGCCGCGATCGATCTTCTTGATCAATCCCGCCAGCACCGTGCCGGAGCCGATCTCGACGAACGTGTCTACGCCTTGTTCGATCATATATCGTACGCTGTCCTCCCACAATACCGGAGAATACACCTGCTCCACGAGCAGGCCGCGAATTTCGTCCGCGGACGTGACGGCCGCAGCCGTCACGTTGGCGACGACCGGCACCTTCGCGTCGAGAAGCTGTACGTCTGCCAGCTGCGCTCCCAATCGATCGGCTGCCGGACGCATTAGCGATGAGTGGAACGGTCCGCTTACTTCTAGCGGGATCACTCTCTTTGCTCCGGCTTCTTTGCCGCGGTCGACAACGGCCTGCACGCCTGCAGCCGTGCCCGATACGACAATCTGGCCGGGGCAATTCACGTTTGCCAATTCCACGGCAGCGCCAGCCGCCGAGATGTCGGCGCATAGCTTGGCCAGCTCCTCGCGCTCCGAGCCCAGAACGGCAGCCATGGCTCCGTGACCGCCCGGAACGGCTTGCTCCATGAATTGGCCGCGGGCGCGCACGGTGCGAACCGCGTCCTCGAAATCGATAACGCCCGCCGCGACTAACGCGCTGTATTCGCCCAAGCTGTGGCCCGCCACGTAATCGGGCTTAAGGCCGCTATCCTTGAGCAGCTCCAGATAAGCCATGCTGACCGTAAGCAGCGCGGGCTGCGTATTGGCCGTTTGTTTGAGCGCCTCGTCGGGCCCGTCGAATATGACGGCGGACAGATCGAATCCGATCGCTTCGTCGGCCCGTTCGAATAACGCGCGCGCCGACTCGCTTGCTTGGAACGCGTCCTTGCCCATTCCGACTGCCTGAGCGCCTTGCCCAGGAAATACAAATGCCGTCTTCCCCATATCTATCTGTTCCCTCCGTAACGAATCGAAATCGCGTATTACCAAATAAGGACGGACGATCCCCAGGTCAAACCTCCGCCGAAGCCGACCAACACAACGCAATCGCCCGGCTTGACTCTGTCTTGCTCCACGGCTTCCGCCAGCGCGACCGGAATCGAAGCCGCGGACATGTTGCCGTATTTGTCGAGATTGATCATCGCCTTCTCCTCGGGCAAATCGAGCCTGTTGAGCGCCGATTGGATGATGCGGATATTGGCTTGATGCGGAACAAGCAGGTTGATGTCTTCCTTCGACTTGCCGGCCTTCGCCAGAGCATCCTCGGCCGCGCTGCCCATGATGCGCACCGCGAACTTAAACACGTCGTTGC
Organism: Paenibacillus sp.; assembly: GCA_029256665.1. Taxonomy (GTDB): domain Bacteria; phylum Bacillota; class Bacilli; order Paenibacillales; family Paenibacillaceae; genus Pristimantibacillus. Next base: position 330 of record JAQSXN010000107.1, on the reverse strand, counting down.
CCGCCATATAGATATAATGTTGTTTCTCCTCGATCGAAGCCGCCGAAGCAGGCAGGCGGGAGCCGCCTCCACCCACTTTGAGAAGCTCGCCGCCGCTGCCGTCCGCTCCAAGCTCGAACGACAAGAAGCCGCGTCCTTCCTCGACGGGACCAAGCACGACCGCGCCTGCGCCGTCTCCGAACAGAATGCATGTGTTGCGGTCGGTGTAATCGGTAATGCGGGACAATGTCTCCGCGCCGACGACGAGCACATGCTTGTACATGCCCGTCGCGATCATGTTCGAGGCCGTCGCGAGACCGTAGATAAAGCCCGAGCAAGCCGCGGACAGAT
>JAQSXN010000106.1 GCA_029256665.1 Paenibacillus sp. | reverse complement strand
GAGATCGAGGAATTGCAGCATCCCGATCTGGGCGTTATCCGCCGCATCCGCATTCTGCGCGAAGGCACGGCGGGACGGCTGGCGTTATCGTTCCGGCTGAAGGCGACGGCAGCCGGGCTATAGAACAAGGGGAGCGGACGGCTGGCAAGTCCGGCTTTCGATTCCCATGCTTGAGGAGGACCTTATCATGACAACGGTTATGTTGCTCGGCGATTCGATTCGGATGCACTATCAGGAGAAGGTCAAGGCGCGTCTGGGTCCCGACTACCTGGTATGGGCGCCGGAGGAGAACGGCAGGTTCGCCAAATATACACTGAACAGCCTGAGATTTTGGCTGGGCCAATGCCCGGCGCCGGACATCATTCATTGGAACAATGGACTTTGGGATACGGCTATGCTGTATCCCGAGGACGGCTGCTTCACGCCGCTGGATCAATACGCGGAGGATATGGCTCGGATTCTCCGGGTGCTGCGCGCTACGGGGGCTGTTGTTGTTTATGCCACAACAACGCCCGTTCATCCCTTGCGGGCTCACGACCCGGAATCGAAGCAGGATAACGGACATATCGAGTTGTATAATCGGCACGCAACGGAGCTAATGCGCAAGGAAGGCGTCCCCGTCAACGATTTGTACGGCGTGGTGGCGCCCCACATTGAAGCGTTTATTTGCGAGGATCGTATCCATATGACCGATGCCGGTTCGGAAGCTTGCGCGGAGGCGGTTGTTCACGCAATCCAGTCCGTATGGACCGAGTATTTCCCTAAACAAGAAAGGATGAAATAAAAGATGAGCTTTATGTTTAATCCTAGTCCTTACAACGATCCTTCCGCCATCAATCGTCCAGCGGTATCCGCTGCGGCGGCTGGCTCCGTCCTGACGGGCACCTCGGCAATCGCCAAACATCTGGTCTCTGTCACAGCCGGCATGAAGGGCGGCGTGATCGCCATCGACGGGTATCCATCGGCCGACTTCGAGCCGCTTGTCCGGTTATGCGCCGGTTTGATTGCCGGAGGCCGAAGAATGGTCGAGATCCTGGATGCGGCCCAGTATTACCGTCCGGCCGAGGAGTTGGAGAGACAATTCGCCCCGTATTTGCCCGAGGATAAAGAGAAGGATCCCGTACTGCTGTTCGGCAAACGTCTGGAAGGCGGCTACGAGCATATTTTTGCCGAAGAAGCGTACCGCGAGCTTCTGGAGAAGCTGCGGCAGAACAGGCAAGGAGAAGGAATCACGCTGCTGTACGGGCATGGCTGCGCCTATTCGCCGGAGCTACGCGAGCTCGCAGACCGCATCGTATATCTCGACCTTGCGCCTAAGGAAGCCGTCTTGCGGGCCAAGAGCGGCAGGATGACCAATCTGGGCGACAGCCGGCCCAGACCGTTCAAAGCGATGATGCGGCGAGCTTACTACATCGATTTCGAGATTGCGCTGCATGCCCGCAAGGAGCTGATTCAGTCAGATTCTATCGACTACTATATCGACAGCACGGAATCGGACAACTACAAGCTGATTCCGCGCGAGACGCTGGCGGAGACGATGTCGGCCTTGTCTTCGGCGCCGTTCCGCGCCAGGCCCGTCTATATCGAGGGCGTCTGGGGCGGGCATTTCGTCAAGAAGCTTCGGGATGTCTCCGATGAGATGAACAATATTGCCTGGGTATTCGATTTTATTCCGATGGAGGTCAGCGTGGCGGCGAGGATTGGCGGTCATACGCTGGAATTTCCGTTCTACACCTTCCTGCAGCATCAGGAGAAGGAGTTGCTTGGCGCGCGGGCGGCGGCAGCCTTCCACGGCTACTTCCCAATCCGGTTCAATTACGACGACACATTCCATAGCAACGGCAGCATGTCGATTCAGGTGCATTCCGGCACTAAGTATAATCGCGAGCATTACAACGAGCTGTGCGGGCAGGACGAAAGCTACTACATCGTCGCCGCCGGACATGACGCCAAGACGTATCTCGGCTTCCGCGACGATGCCGATCCCGATGCCTTCATGACCGATGCGAAGCGGTCGGAGCGGGAGCATGTCAGCGTCGACTACGAGCAATATGTCCATGCCGTACCATCGGTGCCGGGGCGTCAGGTTATCATTCCCGCCGGCACGATTCACGCCTCCGGTCGCAATCAGGTCGTGCTGGAGATCGGAAGTTTGACGGTCGGCTCCTACACCTACAAGCTGTACGATTATTTGCGCCTCGATCTCGACGGCCAGCCGCGCCCGATTCATACGCATCATGGCGAGAATGTGCTGGCCAAAGAGCGCAATGCCGCCTGGGTCGAGGCTAACCTCGTGCAGGCGCCGGTGACGATTCGCGAAGGGCAGGGCTGGCGAGAGCGGGTGCTCGGCGAGCATGAGCTTGTTTATTTTAGCTTGCGCCATCTGGAGTTCGAGACGGACATTCTGGACGACACTGCCGGTCAATTCCATGTCTTGTCGCTGGTTGGCGGCGAGCGTGTTGTCATCGAGTCGCTGGATAATCCCGAGTTCCGGTACGAGCAGAGCTATCTGGATATCGTGGTTGTACCGGCGAAGGTCGGAGCTTATCGCATTCGCAATCTTGGAAATCAGCCGGTCATCGTACACAAGACGATGCTGAAGGAAAACTTCGAGCATGCCCTCGAGTAATGGGGTAAGCCTGGCTGTCGATGCCGGCGGCACGTTCATGAAATATGCCGTCGCGGACGCGCAGGGCGAGCTGCTGACGCCCGTTCGGCAACAGCCCTCGCGTCCAGACGGGACCATCGAGCAAATCATGGAGGTTTACCGCTCCATGGTGGTCCAGGCCGAGTCGGAGGGATATCGTCTGAGCGCTATGGGTATATCGACGCCGGGACCGTTCGATTACGACCGGGGAACGAGTCTGATGACGCATAAGTACCGCGAGCTGTTGGGCGTTGATCTGAGGGAGGCGATTCCGCGTGCTTGCGGCAGGGAGTTGCCGGTCCGCTTCGTCTCCGATTCGAACGCCTTCCTGCTCGGCGAGCATGATGCCGGAGCGGGCAAGGGTTGCGGCAATCTGATGGGCGTCACGATCGGAACCGGGCTAGGGCTCTCCATTATGCGCGAGGGCCGGCTGCTAACGGACGAGCGGGGCGGTCCCCGGGAGAAAATCTATCATCTCCCTATTGGGGACGCCACGTTGGAAGAGACCGTGTCCGGTCGCGGCATCGTCAGGCTGTACGAGCAATTGTCACGGGGCGCAGGCAGCAATGGCAGGAGGAGATGCGGGGAGAAAGCGGGATCGGAGTCGGATACAGAGCAAGTGGATCTGCCCCCGCTTACAGCTAAAGACGTATATGAACGAGCCGTGTTGGGAGAAGCGGCAGCGTCCTCCGCGTTTCGCGAGGCCGGGCTGGCGCTTGGCCGCGCGGTCCGAGAGCTGGCAGCGGCCTACCGGAGCGAGCGCATTGTCATTGGCGGGCAGGTCGCCCGCGCCTTTGGTTGGCTGGAGCCGGGCATTGTCGACGGAATGCGGCAGCGGGCAGACGGTCCTTGTTCCGGTGATGTTCAAGTGGTGCGGGCGCAGGATCTGGAAGGCGCGGCGCTTCGCGGCATCGCCTGGCTGATGCGGAGATAGCAGCAGCGGCGCGAACCTGACGCGGTAGCTGTGCTTGACGGAGCAGCCTAATTCTAACGCTAACGGTCATAATCGTCGCTTAGTGCAGATCCATGTTGCACCTCAGATTGTAGCGGACATTCATGTCCGTAACCCATGCACTCAAAGGAGAATCAATGATGCTGAGAGACAAGTGGACGCGTACGATCATCGTAATGGCCGATGACTGGCCGGGTTTTGATCCGCGCGCTGCAGACGCGTTATGCGAATGTTTGCGGCATAACGGCTATCTAACCTTGAAGACAACCATCGCGGAGTTCCGGGCGCTGCATAATCCGACGGATACGGCGGGTTTCCTGCTGATCGTGCCGCAATGCCGGCTGCTGCCGATTGCATTCTCATCGGATCTCAAGGCGTTCGCGACTGGCGGCGGGCAGGTGCTTCTGCTGGGAGGACCGCTCTTCTACGACTGGATTGAGGCGGACGGCGAAGGCGGCTTCACGCATCGCGAGCTGGACGGCGTGCTCGACGCGACGTTTGCCGTGCAGGGGGAGCCTCTTGTCATCGAAGGCATCACGCCTTCGTACAAGACGTACGCCGTTCGCGGCGTATCGCAGTTTCGGACGGAGCCTGAGCAGACGTTCTACCGGGATGAGCTTGCCCCTGGAGCGGCGCTGGACATCATCAGTCCCTGCGGCCGCATCTACGGCAAGGGCTACAACCAAGAGCGGGCCAATCGTTACATTCCGCTTGTCCATGCCATGGGCGAGCCATGCCCGGACGACGCCCTGCAAGCGGGCAGGGCGGAAGGCACTCGCGGCGCGGCGGCGTTCTTTATGCTCTCCTATACGAGAAACGGCGGCTATCGCGGCAAATCAAGGCCGGGCATCGTCGAGAATACGACGATCGGCTCCGTAGCCGGGGCGATTGGCCTGACCGAATCCGATCTATTGTCCGTACGCGGCGCGGATTCACTGCTCCTGTCGATGGTTCGTGCCATGCAGACGGGGCTGTTTCTGTTCGAAGGCGGCGTCGACGGGTATCGTTTCCGGGAAGGAGAGCGGCTGAAGGCGGGAGCGCGTATCCTCAATGCGTCGCCGTTCTTCCGCAAGGTTGACCTGGCCATCCGGATCCGTTCCGGAGAGAAGCTGCTGTTCGAGTGGACGACAACGGTTTTATGCGCGCCGCGTCATATAACGGATGCCTCGTTTGACATGCCTGAAGAGCAAGTGGAAGCGTTGCGCAGCGCAAGCGAAGGCGATCTGACGGTGGAGACGGAGCTCGGCGTAGGCGGAGACCGGATTGACTTCATTCGGCAGGACATATCGTTCGTGCAAGCGGCGCGGCCGCATGCGGATGAATTCGTTACCGTCCGCGAGGGCCAATTTTATTTGAAAGGACAAACTTGGCATCCGGCGGGCATCAATTATTGGCCTTCCTATTATCCCAGCGCCGAAATCGCCGATTATTGGTGCGGTTTCCTCGACAAAACAAATTATGACCCGGTCGTCGTCGAACAGGATCTCGCCTATATGGAGTTGATGGGTATCAATTGCCTGTTTACACGGCTGGACGGATATAATCTGGAGCGGGTGCGGGCGGGAATGTCCGATTTTCTCGTACGCTGCGAGCGGCACGGGATGAAGGTGTCCCTGTCGGTAACGAATATTACCTGCCCGGCTTATTACAGTCCGGAGGCGTTCCGGGAGCTGGCGGTATCGCTGGGGCTGACGGACAATCCCGCGCTGTTCTGCTACGATATCGCCTGGGAAGCGGGAGAGGACTTCATGCGCCCATGGATTCGCGATGAATTGATGTCGGAATGGATGGAGTGGCTCATCGAACGCTACGGCTCCGTGGAGCGGGCAGAAAGCGATTGGGGCAGAAGCGCCTCCCGCTCGGAAGATGGTCTTCCGATGCCGCCGACGGATGCTCAGATTGACGGGAACGAGGATGCCGATCGCATCATGGTTGCCGCCTATCGACGCTTTCAGGACGATTATGTCAGCGGATTGTGGAATCGCGCGGTGCGGGACATCCGATCGGTAGACCCCAATCATCTGATTACCTATCGCTTCGGTTCGTTCAACACCGCCAACATCGCCTTTACCGCCACGAACAAGCATAGCGACTTCCTGTGTCCGGAAGGGTACGGCATCGAGTCGGACGAGGACGGTTACAACATGGCTTGTTTCATGAACGCCTACATGCATCATAGCAGCGGAGGCAAGCCGATCGTCTGGTCGGAGTACGGGAGAAGCCTGTGCGGTTACAAATGGAGCGGCGGACTTATCTGGAATCACAAGGAATTTGCTTATTATCAGGAGGAAATCGACAAACAGACGGAGACGGCCGACATGTTTCACCGGATGATGCTGGCTTCCGGCGTGCAGGGGAGCGCGCCATGGTGGTGGTGCGGCGGCTTCCGTCTCAGCGAGATGGCGGACTTCGGCTATATCGGGCCGGAAGGGCTCTTGCGCCCATGCGGCCAAGCGTACGTGGCGTTCCTGCAGCAGCTCAAGAAGCAAGGAGCGCGCAGAGAACCGGATCGTTTCCTGGACATCAACAGGGATGCCTATACCGGAGGCGATTACGCGATCTGTTCCACGATCGGCCGGGAGGCTTGGGGCATGGCCGATCGAGAGGGGGGCTATCTTGGCGTCAAGACAGCGGCGACGGGCATGAACTCGAAGAACGTGCCGCTTGTCGCGATCGGCGACGTGCCTTGCAACGGTACCAATCCACCCAAATATTTGAACGGTGAATTTAACTATATCCGGCTATATGAGGAAGGAGGTGACAGTCGCGAGATCAGGAAGGGAGATACGATTCGGGTGAGACCGAACGTCCCGCTGTACGTCGACATCAGCGCGGGCAATCTGCAGGAGGCGGAATGGCTTGCTCCGGACATGGCTGGCGGAGCCGGGGGCGTGTACATCGTTTCCCGCGGCGGATCGACGCTGAACGTCCGAATTCCGATCGACGGCAATACAGCTTACCTTCAGGACACATGTGTCCTCGGGGCGCGGCTCAGCGCCGGCATTGAAGCGTCGGCCATTGTAACGCTCGGATTGGAAGCGGAGGGCCGCATGGCGTTCGGCGAATGTTTTCATTTTACGCTTGTCATCTAAAAGGAGGATGAAAGTAGTGAGCAAAACATGGGCTTGGCTATTGGTTATCGTTTTGACGGTGAGCGGTTTCCCCACGGCGGCATGGGCGGATGATCCCGCCCCGCTCCCGCGAAGAACGCTCGACAACACGGTTTACAAACTGGAGCATGACGAGGAATTGACGATCGGCTATATCGGCGGCTCCATTACGCTAGGTTCGGGCGCTTCCAATCCGGCGTACAGCTGGCGCGCCAAAACGACGAAGTGGTTCGAGGACGAGTATCCGGCCGCGGCCATTACCGAAATCAATGCGGGCATCGGCGGCTTCGGCTCGATCCCGAACGTATTCCGGGCCAAAAGCCATCTGTTGTCCGGCGAGCCCGACCTGGTCTTTATCGAAGCCGCCGTCAACGATTACGGGCAGAACGAAGCGACGATCAAGGACAGCATGGAAGGGCTGGTCCGACAAATCTACGAGGCCAACCCGTACGCCGACATTGTGATGGTGTATACGCTAAACAAGTCAGGGGCGGAGCTGGATTACGACAACGGCCAACTGATGAAGACGGTGCAATGGCATGAGGAAATCGCCGAATATTACGGCATTCCTTTCATTAATGTCGGCTACGGCTTGTATCAGATCATCGATGCGGGCACGAACGGAGCGACCTGGGAGACGATGTTCCGCGACAACGAACATCCGTCGGATGAGGGGTATGCGATCTATGCCGATTTGGTCCAGGAGTTCCTGCTGGAGGAGCTGGATCTGGCCACCCCTGCCTTGCCGCAAGCCTATACGGTTCCTGCGAAGCTTCGTGTAAGCGCTCTCGATCAAGCCGATATCGTCGACGGGTACGAATTGGCCGTACACGGCTTCGAGCAGGAGGAAAGCAGCATGGGCGGCCGCCATCCCCATATGATCGTGAGCAAGGAGGAGAACGCGACGGCCGTCGTCAACTTCCGCGGCAGCTCGGTCGGCCTGTATTGGCTGAAGTCGATCGACGCCGGATATGTGGAATGGCAAATCGACGGCGGTCAGCCCCAGCTCGTGTCCGGCAGCGACGCCGCCGCGCTGAGCGGCAGCGCAAGAGGCACATTCACGATGCTGGCCCAGAACCTTGCGGACGGCGAGCACACGCTGGTGCTGCGCGTCGTGGGCGAACACATGACGGGCGCGACCGATACATGGGTGCGAATCGGCGGCATCTTCGTTGCCGAACGTTCGACGATTCCGCCGCAGCCGGTCATTATCGAAGAACCTGGCGAGGAAGAAGAGTTAGTGCTGTTGTTCGAAGAGGATTTTAACGCCGCGCCGACGGGCTGGACGACCAACAGCGCCTGGACCCGCATTCAGCGGCCGGACGGCGAGCCGGGCGATATGAGCATGTATTTGCCGACCAACTCGGCGAACAAAGGCATGGTTCGCAGCCTGGGAGAATACGAGGGGACCATGACGTTCGAAACGGATATCAGGTACGAGGGAGCGGCCAAACAAATCAAAATCCCGGACATTCTGATCAACGGCTCGCAGCAAGGCGTCCTGGCATCCATTATTAACGGAAGAGTATCCGTTCCCTATTACAGCAGCGCGGGCGCCAACGTAAGGGCGACGGCGGAGGTCGCCGCGAACGAGTGGCATCGAATCGTTATCGAGCTGGACACGGAGTACGATACCTTCTCCATGTGGGTGAACGGCAAACTGCTCGTTAGAAACGTTAAATTCTATAACGGCAATAACGCTGCGACGATTTCCCAAATTCGATATTCGGCAACAAACGCGGAGGATCCGGGCTTCTGGGTCGACAATGTGAGAGCGTACGAAGGCAAAGCCCGTTTCCCTAAGCCGGTGCTTACGATCAGCGATTATATGCTTCGCTCCGTCGTGCTTCGGGAGAACGAGGGTACGGCGTATGCAACCAATTACCGGACGGAGCTGTCCGGGGAGCCGTTCCGCCAGAGCGGAACGCTGATGGTGCCGATCCAGGACGTGGCGAGGGGATTCCATGCGGATGCCTCCTATCGCGCGGCGACGGGCTTGCAACGTATTTCGTTGCATGGCCGCAACCTCGAGCTGCGGGCGGGAGAGCTCTCGGCGTATGCGGACGGTACGTTGATCAGTTTGTTGACGGCGCCAGTCGATCAGGGCGGCGTGCTGTACGCGTCGCTTCAGGATGTCGCGCTTCTACTGGACAAGGAGGCTTATGAGGACACGTCGACGGGCGTGGCAATGATCGCGGAGCAGGGTACGCTGCCGCCGACGGCCAAACGCAGCGGGATCGCGGTTCAGGCGACGCAACTGTTCGAGGAGGCGCCGCTCCCGGACGCGGATATTTACGTGACGGCAAGCGGCGCGCCGGGAGGAGACGGCACGCTGGCGCAGCCTTACGGCACGCTGGAGGAAGCCAGAGCCGCCGCAAGGGTATTGCTGCAGGCAGGCAATACAGGCAACATAAACGTCATTCTGCGCGAAGGCGACTATTACCTGAGCGGCAGCTTCTCGTTGACGGACAAGGACTCGCCGGCCGACAATTACAAAGTGACGTACAAGTCATTCCCGGAGG
>JAQSXN010000105.1 GCA_029256665.1 Paenibacillus sp. | reverse complement strand
ATGGATGTTCAGGAAAAATATCGCCTTGCAGAAGCAGCAAGACGCCTCCCCACTCGTCCGCGTACATGCCTTCGAGCTGCACCCTTTGACCGGATTTGGATCTTCGTCTCTTGCCCTGGCCTGCCTGGCCGTTTTCTTCGCGGTTCCATCCATTCATCGTAAGCGACTCCCCCCATGCCATACTTGTTACATTACATTCCAAGTATGGGCAGCAGGTTACCGCTTTATCCGTTCGACGATGGCAAAAGCCGATGCGATCGCCCGTTCATGCGTAATCGAAACGTGAATGGCGATGTACTCGGGATTAAGGCCGAGCCTTGTCCAAGCGGCCTCGGACAAGCCGCATAACGGTTTGCCGCTGGCATCGCGGTAAATATCGATGTCGTGGAAGCCAAGCTGACTCCCGATGCCGCAGCCCAAAGCTTTGGAGACCGCTTCTTTCGCCGCGAATCTGCCCGCCGTGTACTGATGCAGCCTTGCGCCTTCGTACGAGGCCGCGAGCTCCCGCTCTCCATCCGTCAATACGCGCTTCAGGAAGCGGGCGCCCCGCTCCCCGTCCAGCAGCTTCTCCACGCGCAAGACATCCGTCAAATCATGTCCGATTCCAATAATCACGCCTGCACCCCCAATAACATGGTTGGAGGAAGTTAGATACCCGGAATTCCGGACCTCTTATGTTCCGTCTTCAGATATTGTTTCTCCAGCTTCTCGCGCGCTTCCGCCGGGATCTCCTTGCCTTCGAGATACGCGCTGTTGTCGTCGTACAGAATGCCCAGCTCGCCTTCGTCCGTCTGGCCCTCCCAAAGTCCCGCGGACGGCGCTTTGTCGAGAATGCTCTTGGGAACGCCGAGATGCGCCGCCAACAGGCGAACTTGCCGTTTGTTAAGCGTACTGAGCGGCGTAATGTCGACAGCCCCGTCGCCCCACTTCGTATAGAAACCCGTAATCGCTTCGGACGCATGATCCGTCCCTACGACCAACAAATTCAGGTCGAATGCGAGCGCGTATTGCATAACCATGCGCGTTCTCGCCTTCACGTTGCCCTTGCCGCCGCGGCTGATATGGCGCGGAATGCCGAGCTGCTTGAAGCTGTGCTCCACTTCTAGCGCGATCTCGTCCACGGCTTCCGCGATATTGGTCTCCGCCTTGTAGCGCAGGTCAAAGGCATCAGCGACGGCATAGCTGTCCGCGATATCCGATTGATCGCCATAGGGCTGGAACACGCCCAATGTCAAATATTCTTTGCCCGACTCGTCGCTCAGCTCATCCGTGGCGATCTTGCACAGTCCCGCCGCCACGGCGCTGTCGATACCGCCGCTAATCGCGATCAGAAGTCCGGACGTGCCGGAATTCTTAACGTATTGCTTCAGGAAGTCCACGCGCTTGCGGACTTCGGCAGCCGGATCGATCGTCGGCTGGACGCCAAGGCGTTCGATGATTTGTTGTTGTAGGCTCATAGTTCAGCTCCTATTTCGCGCAATATTTGTCGAAGGCATCCGTCAGATCCGCCGCGATGTCGGCCGCGGAACGATTCTCGATTTGGTGGCGTTCGATGAAATGCACGAGCTCTCCGTCCTTCATGAGCGCGATCGAAGGAGAGGATGGCGGATATGGCGCAAAATATTCGCGCGCTTTGGCCGTCGCTTCTTTGTCTTGGCCTGCGAACACGGTGAACAAGTGGTCGGGCGTCACTTCGTTGTTAAGGGCTTCCGCAACGCCGGGACGGCATTGGCCGGCCGCGCAGCCGCAAACGGAGTTGATGACGATTAGCGCCGTGCCTGTTGCGCCTGGGACGTTCTCTTCGACTTCTTCGGGCGTGCGAAGCTCCTTGATACCCAATTTCGTTAGGTCGTCGCGCATCGGCTGGACCATATCGAGCATATATCTTTCGAATGACATGGACATTATGAACACTCCTTATTGTGGTGATTTTTGCTACTATTATAACGCCCCTTACGAAAATAAAGCAACCGGAGCGCATGCTCCGGCTGCTAAATATATCCTGTCGGCCTATATAAGGGGGACTAAGCATTAAGATTAGTGTGTGCCATCTCCTTCTCCGTTATGTCGAAGGTGACGATAAAGGTCGTTCCCTTTCCCTCGAAGCTCTCGATCTCGATGCGTCCGTTATGCCGCTCCGCGATGCTGAGACATAGCGGAAGGCCAAGGCCGGTGCCGCGAGTCTTGGTTGTATAGAACGGCTCGAACAGATGGTCGAGCTTGTCCTCGGGAATGCCGACGCCTTCATCCGCGATATGTATGCTGATCTCCGATTCGGAGCATGTCGTATAGATCCTCAGCACGCCTTTATCCTCCATGGCTTCCATGCCGTTGCGGGCCAGGTTAAGCAGAAGCTGCTTCATCTCCCGGTCATTGAGATACATGTCCGGCAAGCCTGCGCATAATTGAACTTCAAGCGTCTGTCCCCGCAGATTGGCATCCGCATTGAGCAGCGGCACGAGATCGTTGATCGTCGCGTGCAGCGAAGCCTTCTCCATCTTCAGCTCCCGGTTCTGGGCGAGCGATAGAAAGTCGCTAATAATCAGATTGGCGCGGTCGAGCTCTTCCATTATGATTCGAAAATATTCGAATTGATTCTGGGGGCTTCGCTCTTGAATCAACTGCACGAATCCGCGTATAACCGCCATGGGATTACGAATTTCATGCGTAATGCTGGCTGCCATCTGGCCTACCAGGCTTAGCCGCTCCATTCTGCCCCGTTCGTCCCGAAGCTGCGACAGCTCCGTAATGTCCTTCGCTATCAGGGCGGCTCCCGTAATCCGGTTGTCTTCCATTTCCCGCAGCGTAACGGTCGTCATCAGCAGCGTTAACGAGTCTTCCTCCAGCGGCTTCGTCGTAATGCTGTCTCCTCGAAGCGCCTTGCCCAGCAGCTCCACCGCGGCTTGCGGGCGATCGGGACTAAACGCGTCCAAGAACGAGACGTTCTTGAGCTTATCTATCGTCTGATTGCCGCTGCGGAAGGAAAACAGCTTGAGCGACTCCTCGTTCGCATGGGTAATGATGCCGGAAGCGTCGACGATCAACACGGCGAGAGGGGCGTTGTCGATAAATTGCTGAAGCTTCTGGACTTCGTTTCCGTAGCTGACCGATAACAAATTGACTTCGTAATAGAGCTGCTGCTTCTCCTTGATGCTTTCTATCATATAGATCGACAGCCACAGGGCGAGCAACAGTCCGGTGATCGACAACGACGTTCCGATGATCGACACAATTGACCATGAGACTCCCACCGATGCCATATACATCTTGGACAACAGAATTACGGTCACGGCTACGACGCCCATGATCAGCAGTCCGATCCGTTCTTTATGTACGCTGTTCGCCGGCTGGAATCTGCGAATGCACACGATAAGCATAAGCGAAAACACGAGCATGGAGAGCGCAAAGCCCCAAAACTCGTAAGCGCTGTCGAGCGTGGGCAGGCGCATAATAACGTAAAGCAGGAGCAATGCTCCAAATGCTTTATAACCGCCATATAACGAACCGATGAGAAACGGCACGATTCGGTAGTCGGCGTTAAAATCGTAGATGAGCGAGCTCGTGAGCGCGCACAACGTCATCGAGACGCCGCACGCGATCATGATGAACGGCTTGAAGCCCTTCCAACCTCGTTCCTTGTCATGCCATAACAGGAAGGCGAACACCGGAAGGACCGATAGAAAGAATTGGAGGAGCAGATCCTTTAGCAAGGGAGAAGGACCTCCTTATCAACGACGTAATAGTAGGGTTAAGTGTTCAATTTGTCGTTCATCCATGACATAATGAAATCCAAGGTCTCGTCGCCTTGCAAATCGTTGTGCAACTCGTGCAATCCGCCTTGCCAAGGGCGCCATAGACAACACGTTCCCGCGGATTCCGCGAGCTGCCGGCTAGCCTCGAAGGACGTAATCCGATCCTCCGTGCCGTGCAGCAACAACAGAGGCACGTGCAGCTCGGCCCCGTGTTTGATCGCCCATTCGCCGGCATCCTGAATTTCGACGAAGGCTCTCGGCGTGAGCGTAGTGTGGCTGAGTGGATCCGATTTCATGGACAGCCCGAGCTTCTCCTCAGACCCGTCTTGAAGGAACAGATCCTCTTCTTTGAGCCCCGTGGACATCGGCATGGACGGCCATAAGGACGAAAGCCTGCGGCCGATCCACTCCTTGACCGCCGGCGGCTTGAAGGCCAGTCTAAGCCAAGGACTCGTCAGGATAAGCCCCTCGATCGCGGGTTTCGTCCGCAAGGCGCAATTCAGCGCGATATTGCCGCCCATGCTGTGACCGTATAGAAAAACCGGCGTGTCCGGATGACGTTTCGCGCATTGCTCCAGCATCGCGGTCATATCGGATATCGCCGCCTCCATGGACAACATATGGCCTCGTTTGCCTTGCGATCTTCCATGGCCATAATGATCATAGGCGATGACGGCATAGCCGCCTAGCGCCAAGCGTTCAGCCACATGGGCATATCGTTCGCCATGCTCGCCGTGGCCGTGCGCAAGACAGACTACTGCTCTAGGCGAATCCTCGGCGGGTTCCCACTCGCGTACAAACAACTGAGTGACTCCCGTGCCAAGCACTTGCCACTCCGAACGGAGTGCCGCGCCGGAGACGCCGCGATCCCCGCCATCTTTCATGCTTGCGCTCCGACGCTGCATCATATTCGTCACAGCTCCTCGTGTTTATATATAATAATTAGATTATACTGTAATCAACCGAATTGGATAGAGTTTATTTTGAAATATGCATAAGTAAAAGTTTACTCCGACAAGAATTATTTTCTTCGGAATAAATGTTTCATAGCGTAATTAAAGACAGGGGCCGTTTCATCCGGAATTACATGAAAAATTATCATTAAAACGTCGTTAGGAGAATGGTCATGAGTTATGATGTTATTATCGTCGGAGCGGGTTCTTCGGGGTTAATGGCCGCCGTAGCCGCCGGCGAGGCGGGCGCGAGCGTGCTGCTTCTCGACAAGGGAGACAAGCTTGGACGAAAGCTCGGCATTTCGGGAGGCGGCCGTTGCAACGTGACGAACGCCAAGGAGCTCGATGAATTGATCAAGCACATTCCAGGAAATGGAAAATATTTACATAGCGCTTTGGCGACCTTCAGCAATCGCCATATTATGGATTTTTTTGAGAAGTTGGGCATCGCGCTTAAAGAGGAGGATAACGGACGCATGTTCCCTGTAACGGACAAGGCCAAGACGGTCGTGGACGCCCTTGTCGGCAAAGTGCGCTCGCTGGGCGTCGACATCCGGGTGGGCAGTCCCGTGGACCGCTTGCTGTACGAGGCAGGACGAGCCGTCGGCGTCCAGTTAAAGTCGGGAGAGCGGATAGGCGGGGGATGCGTCATCGTGGCCGTCGGAGGCAAGTCCGTGCCCCACACCGGATCGACGGGCGATGGATACGCCTGGGCGGAGGAAGCGGGCCATACGATTACGGAGCTTTACCCGACCGAAGTACCGTTGACGTCAAGATCCTCCTTTATTCTTAGCAAAGAGCTGCAGGGCTTGTCTCTCCGAGGCGTATCGCTGACAATCTGGAACGCGAAGGGAAAAGCCGTTATTACGCACGAAGGCGACATGATATTTACCCACTTCGGCTTGTCCGGCCCGATCGCGCTGCGATGCAGTCAATTCGTCGTGAAGGAGCTGCGCAAGAATAACGGTGGCGACGTGTTAGCCACGATCGATCTCAAGCCGGAGCGGACGGCGGACGAGCTGTACGCCGAGACGCTGGCCATGTGCAAGGCCGAGAGCCGCAAAACGGTAAAAAACGTGCTCAAAGGCTATTACCCGGAGCGGATGCTGCAGCTGCTGTTCTTGAAATCCGGAGTGAAAGAGGATGTCACTTACGACAACATCCCGAAGCAGGCGTGGATGGAGCTGGCCCGCGTTGCCAAGGCGTTCCCCGTACGCGTTAACGGGACGTTGTCCATTGAAGAAGCCTTCGTGACGGGCGGCGGCGTCCAGCTCAAGGAGATCGATCCCAAGACGCTGCAGTCGAAGCTGACGAGCGGTCTGTACTTCTGCGGGGAAGTGCTGGATATTCACGGCTATACGGGCGGCTACAACATTACGGCCGCGTTTACGACCGGCTACAATGCCGGAAGGCACGCGGCGGAACAGGCGATGCTGCTTCGCTCGCAATGATTTTGCGAAAGCCGAATAAGGGCTCCGGGCAAACCCATGAATCGTCGGGTTATGCCGGAGCCCTCTTTTCGAATGCCTCATCGACTTGTTGGGTGGATGTTCAAGTGTGAACGTCGCCGGAAAAATGATTGTAATCGCCCGCGTCCGGCAGAAACTCTTCGTTCGCATACGATGCATCGTCGTCGCGGTTATGGGCGCCTTCCGCATCGATCCAATCCTCGTTGACGACATGGGCAGGTATCGTAATCGCGTCAAGCGCGTACGCCGTGTTCGTCACCGCCTCTTCCGCGATATCCGCCTGCTCGACAAGCTGCCCGCCATGCGCCTGGGCAATCTCCAGCGCCGACGTCAAATCCGCGCCATCTACGTGAATATGCATGCGGGACTCTCCATGCATGACGGGATCGTAACCAAGCTCCTGCAGCAGCTCGCGCGCCATCGCGGCGCTTCTGCCGTCGCTGAAATCAAAAAGAATCGCAGATAGTTGGGACAACGTGCATCTTCCTTCCGAATGTGGGATGTGATCAGTGATTGCCTTAGCCTGAACTTAGGATGCCAAATTGCGGGAAATTCATGCCCCCGACGCCAACATAGAAAAGCCGCTTGCCCTCCCTCGCGGTTGGACAAGCGGCTTTATCTTATTCCTCTATTGCACCCGGTAAGGCGCCAGCGCTTCGTTAATTCCGCGCGTCGAGGCGTACACTTGCTGATACGCCCGGAACAAGCCTTCGTAGGCTGCCGAAGCTTCCTGGTTTGGCGTATATTCGGACGCATACTTCACGAACTCGGAAGCGCAGGCCTCCAGGCTGTCGTACCACCCGCAGCCCAGCGCGGCCAACATCGCCGCACCGAGACCGGGACCTTGCTCGTTCTCAAGCGACACGACCGTCGCGCCGAAGATGTCTGCTTGCATCTGAAGCCAGACAGGGTTCTGCGCGCCGCCGCCGATGGAGACGATCCGTTCTACCTTCTTGCCGGCTCCGCGGAACAAATCAACGGATTCGTTAAGCGAGAACGTGATGCCTTCCATTACCGCCCTGGCAAAATGCTTCCGCTCGTGCGAGCCGTCGATCCCGACGAAGCTGGCGCGGATCGTCGAATCCGCGTGAGGCGTCCGCTCGCCGACCAGATAAGGCGTGAACAAAAGTCCGCCGGCTCCAGGCGGCAGCTCGCCAACTTCGGCAAGCAGCTCGTCGTAGGATTCGCCTGGCGCGAACGTTTTCTTGAACCAGCTGAGGCTGTAGCCAGCCGCAAGCGTAACGCCCATCGCGTAGAACGAGTCTTCCTTGCCGTGGTTGAAGAAATGCACTTTCCCCGCGAAATCCTTCGACTTGTCGTCCTCGTAGGACAAAATCACGCCCGAAGTTCCGATGCTGCAAAGCGTCAGTCCCTCCGTCAAAATGCCGGAGCCGATCGCGCCGCACGCGTTGTCGGCGCCGCCCGCGAACACCTTCGTCGACACGCTAAGACCCGATCGTTCCGCGGCTTCGGGCAACAGCGTTCCCGTCTGGGCATGCGATTCCACGAGCGGAGGACAGAAGCTTGCCGGCAAGCCGAACGCTTCCAGCACCTCATCGCTCCATCTTTTCTCCGCAACCTCCAGCATCAGCGTGCCCGCCGCGTCGGAATAATCCATGTGACGCTTGCCCGTCAGCCGGAATCGCACATAATCCTTAGGGAGCAGGAACGACTCCGCCGCCGCGAACGCTTCCGGCTCGTGCTGTTTGACCCATAGAATCTTAGGCAGCGTAAATCCTTCGAGCGCGGGATTGCGCGTCAGGCCGAGCAGCTTGTCTCCCAGCGCCCCTTCGATCTCGCGGCATTGCGCCGTCGTGCGGGTATCGTTCCAGAGAATCGCGTTGCGCACGGGCTTGCCCGCCCCGTCCAGCAGCACGAGTCCGTGCATCTGGCCGGAGAAGCTGATCCCTTCGATGGACGAGGCGCCGGCCGCGTCCGCCAGCTCGCGCAGCGCTTCGCATGTCGCGTCTACCCAGTCCTCGGGACGCTGCTCGCTCCAACCGGTGCGCTCATGGAACAGCGGATAGCTGCGCGTCGATTCCCCGACTACTTTTCCTTCCCGATCCACCAGCAGCGCTTTAACCGCGCTGGTGCCGAGGTCAATTCCGATCACGTACCCCATCTTGCCCGCTCTCCTCCTCTATGCGATGCTTCTTAAACGCTGAAGATCGTCTCGCTGAGCATTAAGCGGATGCGCTCTTGGCGGCCGGACTCGTTCACGATCGGATTGTTCTGCAGCGCGTATTGCTCCAGCGACTTCAGCGTAGCTTTGCCGGATACGATATCGGCGCCGATTCCTTCTTTGAAGCTGCGGTAGCGGTTGTCGACGATGTTATCCAACGTGCGGTTCTCGATCAGCTTGGCGGCAGCCTTAAGTCCCCATGCGAAACTGTCCATGCCCGCGATGTGCGCGAGGAACAGGTCGTCGTCTTCGAACGAGCCGCGGCGTACTTTGGCGTCGAAGTTCACGCCGCCTCGGCCGATGCCGCCGGCCTTCAGCACTTCGTACATCGTCAGCGTCGTGGAGTACAGGTCCGTCGGGAATTCGTCCGTATCCCAGCCCAGCAGCAAGTCGCCTTGGTTCGCGTCCAGCGAGCCCAGCATGCCGTTGATGGCGGCCGTGCGGATTTCGTGCTCGAACGTATGGCCCGCAAGCGTTGCATGGTTGGCTTCCAGGTTCAGCTTGAACTTGTCTTTCAAGCCGTACTTTTGCAGGAACGCGATCGTCGTCGCCGCGTCGAAGTCGTACTGGTGCTTCGTCGGCTCCTTCGGTTTAGGCTCGATCAGGAACTGGGCGTCAAAGCCGATTTCGTTCGCGTAATCGATCGCCATATGGTACAGGCGGGCCAAGTTATCCAGCTCGAAGCCCATGTCCGTGTTCAGCAGCGTCTCGTAGCCTTCGCGGCCGCCCCAGAATACGTAGTTTTCCGCGCCGAGCTCTTTGCCTACTTCAAGACCCTTCTTAAGCTGGGCTCCCGCATAAGCGTACACGTCGGCGTTGCAAGTCGTGCCGGCGCCGTGTACGAATCTTGGATTCGTGAACATGTTAACCGTGTTCCAGAGCAGCTTCTTGCCGGAAGCTTTC
>JAQSXN010000104.1 GCA_029256665.1 Paenibacillus sp. | reverse complement strand
CAAAAAATATAAGGGAATCAGCCCGATTGATTACTTGACCGAATTGCGAATCGAAGCGGCGAAGAACGCGCTTCGCGCATCCGGCAGATCCGTTGCCGAAGCTGCTAAGGAAGCGGGCTTTTCCGACCCCTACCACTTTAGCCGCCGGTTCAAACAAATCGTCGGAGTGGCACCGGCGTTTTATCGGGGCGGGCAAGAGCGTCGTATCGTCGCGCTTTACGGCTACGGCTATTGTGCCGCGCTAGGCGTTCATCCCGTAGCCGCCGATTGGAGTACGATCGGAGCATGTCTAGCCCCCGATCCTGCTGCGACGGGGAAGCTCGAGGCTGAAAAGGACGGAAGAGTCAAGAGGGAAGTTTCGAAATGGAAGCCGGATATCATCATAATCGCCAGGGATGATTCTGGGCCGCATAAGCCGGACTCTTGCGAGGTCGTGGAGATCGATTCCTTGGAGGATCCTATATATCATCAGTTGCCTATTGTCGCCGGAAGGCTTGGATTAAGCGGCCAAGCGAGTCACTGGATCGAGCAATACGAGATACGAATGACGCAGTTGCGCGAAAAGGTGAGCGCGCGGATCGGGAAGAGCCGAGTCGCCATCTTGCGCGTCAGGGAACAAGGTCTTCAGCTATACGGCATGTTGAATATCGGATATCCATTGTACCGATCTTTAAACGTATCGCCGCCCGACAAGCTGTCGCGTCAAGCTTTCGTAAATGCTCATTTCCATTCCAGCGTTATCGAGCCGGAAGAGCTCCCCTTGTACGAAGCTGATTACTTATTCGTGGTTATCCAACCGGACGAGGGCGCCGCCGCATGCTTTGCGGAGCTCGAGGGAAGACGGGAATGGCTGAACTATCCCGCGGTCGCGGCAGGCAAGATCTATCAGCTGGACGTAAGCAGATGGCTGGCGTTTGACCCCGTATCGATCGCAGCTCAAATGGAAGAAGCCGCAACACTTCTTGCCGGTGAATGACATCATAATTATCCATCCCGCGCGCAATATCCGTCTATGGCATCAATCGACAAATGCATATAAACTAGATGTTGATATTAATTATCATTATCAAACATCGGGAGGGTGCTATGAATCAAACTATGAATTCAACAAAAACGGCAATTGCGGTTATCATGATGATCGCTCTCGTATTGTTGTTAGGAGCGTGCGGAACGGAAGGAAACAACCAAGCTGACGCCGAAGCAACTTCGAACGTTTCGTCGCAACCGGTGCAATCGGCAATCAGCAACGAGAATGAAACCAAATTAGTAAAGGACGACCTGAACCGCGAGGTCGAGGTGCCGCTGCACCCGAAAGCGATCGTTGCCGGCGAATTTGCAAGCGAGCTGCTGGCTCTGGGCGTGCGTCCGGTCGGCGCCGGGGATAACGGGTTCAAGATTGTATACACGCAAACCGAGATGGAAGGCGTCGAACGAATCGGGGATCCCCCCAATCCGGAAACCGTACTCGAATTAAACCCGGATTTGGTCATTGCCCCGACCGTTTTTCTGGAAATATATCCAGAGCAGATGGAGAAAATCGCCAAGCTGGCCCCCGTCTTTTACATTTCCTTTGATCAGGATCCCATCCACGATATTTTCATGAAAATTGCTGATTTGATCGGCAAGACTGAGGAAGCCAAAGCCTGGATCGCTTCATACGAAGCCGAGGCGCAAGCGGGCCGGGACAAGCTGAGTTCCGCAATCGGAGACGAAACCGTAACGATCTTCCGGGTAGAGAAAGGGCGGCTGCGGATTTACTTGAACCGAAACTTCGCGGGCTACATGTTAAGGACCGGGCTCCAAGCGAACGCGCCAGGGGCGGTAGCCGCAGAGATCGAACAAAACCCTTACGCTTCGGCAAAGGAAATTTCGCTCGAGCTTCTTCCGCAATACGCGGGAGATCATATTTTTCTTATCGTGCGCGATGACGGAGATGACAAGGCTGAATTTGACGCGATCGAAAAATCAGGCATTTGGAATAACCTTGAAGCAGTCAAAAACGGGAACGTTCATCGTTTGGAGACAGACAAGTATTACGGCTCGGACATTGTCACGATCCGCGAAACGATGAAGGAAGCGCTGGACATGTTGGCGCCGTAGACTCGCACTAAGAAAGCTTCCCCGTTAAAAAGGGGAAGCTTTTTTAAGTTCGGGAGTCTAGTTTGAATCCGATTTGTCGAAAGAGGCATTCCTAATTATAAATTGTTTTACGCTTCAGCAGGAAAAAGCGATAACCCTGTCGAATCTTATCTTCAGATTAGTTGGCGGCGTTTATCGAGCGGTGTAACCATCGCCTGCCAGAGATTAACTTTCCATGAGGAGGTGCGCCAATGCCGTTAACGCCATTGGACATACATAACAAGGAATTTTCCCGCAGACTGCGCGGATACGACGAAGACGAAGTGAACGAGTTCCTCGATCAGGTCATCAAGGATTACGAATCTCTTATCCGGGAGAATAAGGAAATCCAGAACCAGATGCTGAATCTTCAAGAAAAGCTGAATCACTTCTCCAATATCGAAGAAACGCTCAGCAAGACGATTATCGTCGCGCAGGAAGCGGCCGACGAGGTGCGCAACAACGCGAAGAAGGAAGCGCAGCTGATCATCAAGGAAGCGGAGAAAAACGCGGACCGCATCGTGAACGATTCGCTCAACAAATCCCGAAAGGTCGCGCTGGAAGTAGAAGAGCTCAAGAAGCAAGCCTCGATCTACCGCGCGCGTTTCCGCACGCTCGTCGAAGCGCAGTTGGAGCTGTTATCGGTAGATGGATGGGATTCGCTGGACGCATCGGGACGCGAACCCGAGCGGGAGCTGTTAAGGGGATAATAAGACAAGGCTTCGCTTGTCCGGACCGGATGAATGTCGGGCGAACCGACGTTTGACAATCGCGCGAGAATTCGTTATAACTGAACTAATGATTCAAACATAAGATGGTTGCAACTTCATTGACGAGAACGAGTAAGCAGCGGAATCAATCCACAGAGAGCCGGCGGTTGCTGCAAGCCCGGCGTTTGGACCGTTGCCGAATATCCTCTCCGAGAAGCGCCGCCTAACCCGCGATCACGCGGCTTTAAGCGTCGTCGGCATGTCCTCCGTTACAGGGACCGCAAATCGAAGTCCGGTTTGCCGATAAGGTGTCGCAGCCGCCGGTCGTCCGCCAGGACGAACGGGCATTTCCTAATGGAGATGCGGGATTGGCTGCGGAACAAGGGTGGTATCGCGAGTTAACCTCGTCCCTTCTCAGGGGCGGGGTTTATTTTATTTTCTACTGGATATTCGAAGAAGGAGTTGTTGAGGGATGCAACGCGTAGACGTCAAAGAACGCGCGCGCAGCCGGGAGCTGCGAGTACTCGCGCAATGGAGAGAAGAAGACACCTTTAAGCAATCGATCGCAAACAGGGAGGGCAAGCCGAACTTCGTCTTCTACGAAGGGCCGCCTACCGCGAACGGAGCGCCCCATATCGGGCACGTGCTCGGACGGGTCATCAAGGACTTTATTTGCCGTTACAAAACGATGGCGGGATACCGCGTCGTGCGCAAGGCCGGTTGGGATACGCACGGCCTGCCGGTAGAGCTTGGCGTCGAGAAGCAGCTTGGCATCTCGGGCAAACAAGAGATCGAGAATTACGGCGTCGAAGCGTTCGTGAAGAAGTGCAAGGACAGCGTATTCGAATACGAACGGCAATGGCGCGAGCTGACGGAAGCGATCGCGTATTGGACCGACCTGGATAACCCGTACATCACGCTCAAAAACGAATACATCGAAAGCGTATGGCATATTCTGTCCACGATTCACAAGAAAGGGCTGCTGTACCGGGGCCATCGCGTCAGCCCGTATTGCCCTTGCTGCCAGACGACGTTAAGCTCGCACGAGGTAGCGCAAGGCTACGAGGACGTCAAGGATCTAAGCGCGACGGCCAAATTCAAGCTGCAGGATTCCGGCGAATTCATGCTTGCCTGGACGACGACGCCTTGGACGCTGCCGGCTAACGCGGCGCTGGCCGTCAATCCCGAGCTTGATTACGTTCGCGCGTCCAAGGACGGCGAAGTGTACATCGTGGCCGCCGCGCTTGCGGAGTCGGTGCTGAAGGAAAACTACGAGCTTCTGTCGACGGTCAAAGGTTCCGAGCTCGTTGGTCTGTCCTACGAGCCGCCATTCCGCTACGTGCCGATCGAGAAGGGCCACATCGTCATTCCCGGAGATTTCGTCAGCGACTCGAGCGGTACGGGTATCGTTCATATCGCGCCGGCTCACGGCGAGGACGACTACAAAGTAGCGCGCGCGAACGGCATCAGCATGCTGAGCGTCGTCAATAACGCCGGCCGTTACGTCGACGAAGTGACCGATCTGGCAGGCCGCTTCGTCAAGGATTGCGACGTCGACATCGTCAAGATGCTGAGCGAGAAGGGATTGCTCTACTCTAAGGAGCGTTACGAGCACAGCTATCCGTTCTGTTGGCGCTGCAAATCGCCGCTTCTGTATTACGCGACGGAAAGCTGGTTCATCGAAACGACGGCCGTCAAGGAGCAATTGATCGCGAATAACGCCGGCGTGGACTGGTATCCGGGTCATATCCGCGAAGGCCGCTTCGGCAAATTCCTCGAGGACCTGGTCGACTGGAACATCAGCCGCAACCGTTATTGGGGAACGCCGCTTAACGTGTGGGTGTGCGAAGCGACGGGACAGCAATACGCGCCGGACAGCATCGCGGATTTGCGCGCTCGCGCGGTAGGCGACGTGCCGGAGGATATCGAGCTCCACAAGCCTTACGTGGACGATATCTTGCTGAAGTCACCGTTCGCCGAAGGCGCCGTCATGCGCCGCACGCCGGAAGTGATCGACGTATGGTTCGACAGCGGCTCCATGCCGTTTGCGCAGCAGCATCACCCGTTCGGTGATGAAAAAACGTTCGCGGATCAATATCCGGCGGATATCATCTGCGAAGGCATCGACCAAACGCGCGGCTGGTTCTTCAGCTTGCTCGCGGTATCGACGCTCTATAACGGCAAAGCTCCGTACAAGGCGGTTATTTCGACGGGCCATATTCTGGACGAAAACGGACAAAAGATGTCCAAATCGAAGGGCAACGTCATCGATCCTTGGGAAATCATCAACGAATACGGCACGGATGCCTTCCGTTGGGCGCTTCTAGCGGATAGCGCGCCATGGAACAGCAAACGGTTCTCGCGCGGCATCGTGGGAGAGGCCAAATCGAAAGTGATCGATACGATCGTCAACACGCATGCGTTCTACGCGTTATACGCGTCTATCGACGGCTTCGATCCGGCCGAGCATAAGGCGGCGGGGGGCCAATCGGACAACAAGCTGGATCGTTGGATCTCTTCCAGGCTTAACAGTCTGATCGCGAACGTAACCAAAGGGCTTGAGGTTAACGACTTCCTCAATCCGGCCAAGTCGATCGAAAACTTCGTCGACGAGCTTAGCAATTGGTACATCCGCCGTTCGCGCGATCGCTTCTGGGGAAGCGGCCTGTCTGCCGACAAGGTAGCAGCCTATTCGACGCTTCGCGATGTCTTACTGACGTTGTCGCGTCTGATCGCGCCATATGCGCCGCTGCTCGCCGATGACGTCTACCGCAACCTGGGCGGCGAAGGAAGCGTGCATCTGGCCGAATTCCCCGTCGCCGACGAATCGGTTATCGACGCGACGCTCGAGCGCGACATGGACAGCGCCAAAGGAATCGTCGAGCTTGCGCGCAACGTGCGCAACGAGACGTCCATCAAGACGCGCCAGCCGTTATCGGAGCTGATCGTTTCGCTGGACCGCGATTTCGCCATTGCCGATTACGAGGAAATCATCAAGGACGAGATCAACGTCAAGTCGATCACGGTTCAAACCTCGGACAGCGGCTTCGTCGACTTCACGCTGAAGCTGAACCTGAAGGTCGCCGGGAAGAAGTACGGCAAAAACGTAGGTCCGATCCAAGCGTCGCTTAAAGCGATGTCGCCTCCGGATACACGTGCCGTCGTAAACGGCGGCGGTTATTCCTTTACGACAAGCGAAGGGGAAACGCTGGAGATCGAACTCGACGAGCTGCTTGTGGAGAAACAAGCGAAAAGCGGCTTTGCCTCCGCATCGGACAGCGGCGTTACGGTCGCGCTGAATACCGACATTACGCCGGAGCTGGAGCAGGAAGGCTGGGTGCGCGAAGTGATTCGCGCCGTTCAGGATACGCGCAAGAAGCAGGATCTGCCGATCGAGAAGCGGATCGGTCTTGTCCTCGACGTCGATTCCGAGCTGCGTACGGCGCTTGAGACCTTCGAGAGCGTGCTGGGCGACAACGTGTTGCTTCAATCGTTGGAATTCGGGGTATTGGAAGGCATGGAACGAGTAACTCTCGGTGACAAAGAAATAGGCATTTTCATCAAGGGTTAAGGTTATAGTAATGAAGTGAAGAAGCCCGCTTGCCGCCATGCCGGCGGAGCGGGCTTTCCTCGTTCTGTAACGGTAACGGAGGTGGAATGTAACCATGCGAATGAAGCGTGAAAACGAGAAGTGGACGGACTCAAACGATGACCTACATAAGGATGGCGACAATGAACCGTTAGCGGACACCGAACAGGATCCGAAGGATATGACCGTGCTGCAGCGATCGTTGGAAGCCGTCGACAAACGGCTGGAGCATATCGCCTCCGAGATGGAACGCACGCATATCGCGGAATACGTCGACCTGCTTAACCGACCGGTTAAGCTGATCTGGCGCAACCTGCTCGCGGGCACCGCGAGAGGCGTCGGCATCGCGATCGGATTTACTTTTTTTGCCGCTACGATTCTGTACGTGCTTCGTATTCTCGGGGCGCTCAACCTGCCCATCATCGGCGATTATATCGCGGATATCGTGAAGATCGTGCAGATTCAGCTGGAAGGCAAACAATACTAAATCAATATTCTTCCTCGTCAAACGAATCGTCATCTTGCAGGTAGGAGTCGCCTTCGGCGCTATGGATGTATTTGTCGTACTCGCTGTTGCGGACGATGGAGACATGTCGGCCGGTGATGTCGGTAGCCAAGAAACTTTCAAGCGACTCGACGAAACCGTCGTTCTCTTCCGCCTCGATGCCTACATGTCCATAGTCGGCGACGTCACGGTTTTCCGACATGGCAGGCGAATCGGCATTGCCCCAGCTCTCTACGATTTGCCAGGCGTCCTCTCCATCGAAGCCGTTGTATTCGTGTTCGTCCAAGCTGGAGCGACCGAACGGCGGGGCGAGAAATTGTTCCTCGACGGGCCGATCGCCGGCAATGGATTGACGGGGAGAATGCTCCACGCAATAGAGGCTGTCCGGCGCGGCGTCGAGCCGTTCGAACGGAATGGAGATCCCGCATGACCTGCATACGCCGTAATCGCCATTCTCCATTGCGGCGAGCGCGGCTTCAACGCGTACGAGATGGAGCTCCTCCTGCTCCAGCAAGGCGTAGTCCTTCTCGCGTTCGTACAGCTCCGTGGCGGCATCGCCCGGATGGTTGTCGATCATGGAGAGCTCGCCCGTTTCTTCGCGCAACGAATCGAGCCTGCCCATATTTTCGTTCTGCTCCAATTTGGTCGTGATGCTCGCGTATTCGTCCTGCAACCTTGCCCGGAGCAGATCGTATTGCGCATTCGTTAATGAAGATGTCATGAGTTCGCACCGTCCTTTGGTCATGTCTGCGATTGTTCTTCCGTAGTTTTCGCCGGAGCGGCCGATTTCAATATGGACATGCATGGAAGCGCTGCGGACCTCGTTGGCTCCGTCGCCGCTCCTGTGCTACACTAAGTGGAGCGGCGCTAGTTGCCGGCGTACATACAACTTTTGAAACCTTAAGTAGGAGTGAATGATTCCATGCGTGCTGTCTATTATTATGTGCTGGCCCTGATCTTGTTTGTCATTGATTTTGTTACGAAAAAAATGATCGCCACGAAGATGGACCTGGCCGAGGAAATCAGCGTGATCGGCAACTTTTTCCTGATTACTTCGCATCGCAACAGGGGGGCGGCATTCGGCATTCTTCAGGAGCAGCGGACGTTCTTTATTATTATTACGAGCGTTATCCTGATCGGATTAATTACGTACATTCAGCTCATGCGCAAGACCGGCAAGCCGATTCTGCTAACGGGACTGGCGCTCGTGCTCGGAGGCGCGCTCGGCAACTTCATCGACAGAGTGAGATTCGGCGAAGTCGTCGACTTCTTCAAGTTCAACTTCGGAGATTATACGTTCCCCATCTTTAATGTAGCGGATTCCGGCATCGTCATAGGCGTCGGTCTTATCCTGCTGGACACGCTGCTCAGCGCAAGAGAAGAGAAAAAGAATATGATGCAAGACAACAACAAGGAGTCTGACCAACATGAACAGCAGCCTGTATCTTGACCGAAGCGAAGACGCAATGGAATGGACGATCCAGCCGGGACGGAGCGGAGACCGCATCGACAAATTTGTCGTGGATCAGCTCGAGCAGGCCGGAGCTGGCGGCATATCGCGCACGCAGGTCCAGGATTGGATCAAGGAGGGCGCGGTTACGGTTAACGGCCGGATCGTCAAAGCCAATTACAAAACTGACGAAGCCGATGTTGTAGCGCTTGCGATTCCGGAAGCGCAGGCAGCGGACATTTTGCCCGAGGACATCCCCCTCGATATCGTATACGAGGACAGCGACGTCATAGTCATCAACAAACCGCGGGGCATGGTCGTTCATCCCGCACCTGGCCATTCGTCCGGAACGGTCGTCAATGCGCTCATGTATCATTGCAAGGACTTAAGCGGCATTAACGGCATGCTGAGACCCGGCATCGTGCACCGGATCGACAAGGACACGACGGGACTGCTGATGGCGGCCAAAAACGATCTGGCCCACGTGTCGCTAGCCGAGCAGCTCAAGGAACATAGCGTAACGCGCAAATACATCGCGTTAGTTCACGGCAATTTGCCGCATGACCAAGGAACGGTAGACGCGCCGATCGGCAGGGATGCCGCCGACCGCAAGCTGTTTACCGTGACGGACCGCAACAGTAAAACGGCGATCACCCATTTTGTTGTCCTGGAGCGGATCGGCGGCGATTATTCGCTTTTGGAACTCCAGCTCGAGACAGGACGGACGCATCAAATCCGCGTTCATATGAAATACATCGGATATCCGCTTGCGGGGGATCCTGTCTATGGACGAAACAAAACGGTCGCGCTTGACGGACAGGCTTTGCATGCGGCCGTTCTCGGGTTTACGCATCCGCGTACGGGCGAGAGACTGCAGTTCGAAGCGCCGTTGCCGGAAGACATGGAG
>JAQSXN010000103.1 GCA_029256665.1 Paenibacillus sp. | reverse complement strand
TCAAAAACAGGGAGTTGGTGCGGTCGGTCTCGTTTCCGTTCGGGTGCGTAAGCATGAACAAGAAGTACGACTCCAAAGACGGACTAACCGACGAAGCGCTCAAGTCCATCGAGACGGTCGTCTCCGCCGCGGTGAAGGAGCATCCCTGGATCGGGGAAAACGCGGGATTGCCGCTTGTCGGCGTAGGCGGGACGGTTCGCGCTCTCGGGAAGGTCCATCAGGCGTCCATCGATTACCCGCTTCGGCAGACCCATAATTATATCATCGAGAAGGATGGCGTCGACGACCTGTTTCAGACGATGCGCGCCATGCCTCTGGATCGTCGTCGCAAGCTGCCCGGATTGTCCAAGGACCGCGCCGACGTCATTATTCCCGGCATCGCCATATTGCGCGTCGTTTATCGCGCGATCAGAGCCAGCCACTACCGCATATGCGGCGCGGGTCTCCGGGACGGCTTGTTCCACTCCACCCGCTTCCCCAAACGTCCGAAGTTGGCCGACCCGCTGGCTTATAGCCTGAATAACCTGAGCTCCCTTCACACGGAAGCTCCCAAGCAGCATGTGATGCAAGTGAACCGATTGTCGCTAGGTCTCATGGAAGCTCTTAAAACGAGCGCCAAAATGACGCTTGCCGGCGAGGCCGAGAGGCTGCTCGACGCGGCATCCCGGCTCCATCGCATCGGCGCTTCGATCGACTATTACGATTACGCGCCGCATACGTTCTATCTGATCGTCCATTCCCAGCTCAACGGAATGACGCATCGCGAGATCGTGATGACGGCCGCCATCGCCAGCTTCCGCGGCAAAGGCAAAGCGAAGACCCAAACCGCGCCGTACCGCTTGCTCGTATCCGAGGCGGATCTCGATACGGTCGGCAAGCTCGGCATGCTCCTGCAGCTGGCCGCCGCGCTGGACCGCAGCGAAACCCAGCGGATCGGCGAGCTGTCCATACGTCCGCAAGGGATGCAGCTGCTCCTCATTCCCCAGTATCCCCGAGGCTCGCTGGCGATCGAGCGCCGCGAGGTCGAGGAGCTCGCAGGGGAGTTCAAGAAACATTGGGAGCTGGAGCCGGTGCTGGAGTTTTAATAACGCAGCAAGTCATTCAAAGGCGCCAAGCCAGTTGCTTTGTCAGCAGCCTGCTTGGCGCTTTTAATCGTTTCGACCGTTACGATCCCGGCACTAGAAGTCCGACTACAGCTAAATAAACGACCAGCATGACCGCCATAAAGCCGGCAAAGCGGAAGTTGTCTCTGGCCATCTCGAATACCGGACGCTGCATGAGACCGGCCAGCAAATTGTTGACCGCCGACACCGGCGAGATCGGATTGGACAGCCCCCAGCTCCCTAGCAACAACACCGCAAAGTATACCGAGCTTATGCCCACGCTCGCCGGATCAATGCCTCCCGCCAGAATCGTGACCGGCACGATCGGATGAAGACCGATAAGCGATGTCCCCGCGATCAACGCTACGGCGAATATCGAAAACGTAATCGAAATCGGCAACGGGACATGCTCCAGCATCGCGGGCACCGCCGCGCCGAATCCCGTCGTGCCGATCGCCCCGCTAAAAAATCCGGCGGCCATAAATAACGTAATCTCTTTCTGCAACGCGGGAAACGTGACGGCAACATGATGTTTAAGACCGTCGACGTAAACGCCCGCCGCCCTCTTCGCCATGCACCACGCCAGCGGGACGATGATAGCCGAGAAGCAGATTAGCATGACCATGGGCAGCTGTACCGCGCGCTCCAATACCAGGATCACGATCATGGCCGTGATCAAGTACAGTCCCAAGCCGCGAGGAAACCCTTTAGGAACAGAGCCGGCTTCATGGGGGGATTCCGAAGACGGCAACACGTGTTGTCGCCGATGCAACTCCGCCGCTTCCTCTTCGAACTGCCGCTTCAGCTCCCGTCTATCGACGATCCAGCTGGCAAGCAGGCTCAGCGCCGCCAACCCAAGCACGTAGGGCAGGATCGACGACCAGCCTAGCCCCAGCATCGAAGTAATGATCGTCATCGCGGCAAAATACGGCGACCAAAAAATCGCCCCCGCGAAACCTCGGTTAAGGGCCCCCGCAATCAAACGTTCCATGCCGGGCTGCGGCGCCGCGTATATCATCCCGTATACGACGGGAATCGCGCCGACGTTTAAGAATACCCCGAGCACTTGGGTAAGCAGCTGCGCGCCCGTCAATAAGGCGCCGCGGCTGCGCGCGCTCGCCTCGAAAAACCGCTTGAGCGCATCCACGTAAGCCGGCAGACGAACCGGGATGCCAAAGAGCGGGGCAAACAAAAACAAGGTTACGATCGTGACGTTAACCGCGGCCGCTTCGAACCACTGGTTGAGATCGGCTCCGCGCGCCAACATTAACGCCGCCCCGATCGTCATAAACGAAATCGTCAGCCACAAGGTCATTCCCTTCAGCTTGGGCATGAGCAGCAGGACCGCCGCAACGACAAGGCTGCCGAGAATCGGCGCCAACCATTCCAGCCCGGTTAACTGCTGAAGCATATATACGGCGGCGATGGAGAAGACGATCGTCCTCTCCATCGCCGTTTTTATCGTAGGCGACATAGGCGATGTCCCTCTCCTATCGTTGGTTCGATGCGCCGATCACCCATGATCCTTCCAGAGCGTGATGCGGCGGGCCTCGAACTGGCTGCGGAACGGCTTGTCGTTATCGTTGCCCGTAACGCTTTCGTACAAGCCCGTTGGTTTCAACGCTCTTGCTTTTACGTTGTCTTCCAAATTCATCTTGAGCATCTTGATCAAGATCGTGCGCAGCTCGGGCTGATATACCGGGCACATAAGCTCGATGCGTTTGGTCAAATTGCGCGTCATCCAGTCGGCGCTCGACAGATAGACTTCTTCGGATCCCCCGTTCAGGAAATACATCACCCTGGAATGCTCCAGGAATCGGTCCACGATGCTGATGACTTTAATATTTTCGCTTCGGCCGGCAACGCCCGGTCTTAAGCAGCAGACGCCGCGCACGATAAGCTCGATCTTGACGCCCGCCTGGGAAGCCTCGTACAGCTTGTCGATAACCTCCTGGTTGGACAACGAGTTCATCTTGGCGATGATGTGGGCGCGCTTGCCGGCAAGCGCGTTGGCTTTCTCGCGTTCGATCAGCCGGTACAGCTTCTCCTTCAAGTCGGCCGGAGCGACGCCGAACGCCTTCCACTCGTAAGGCGAGGAGTAGCCGGTCACTTCGTTAAACAACGCGGATGCGTCGCCTCCGATAACGGGATGGGAGGTGAACAAGCCGATATCGGTATACAGCGTAGCCGTGCTGTCGTTATAGTTGCCCGTGCCGACGTGTACGTAACGGCGTAGCGTGCCATGCTCCCTGCGCACGACCAGCAGTATTTTTGCATGCGTCTTGAGTCCGACGAGGCCATACACGACATGGCAGCCCGCCTTCTCCAGCTGTCTTGCCCACGCGATGTTGCGCTCCTCGTCAAACCGGGCTTTAAGCTCCACCACGACCGTCACTTGTTTGCCGGACTCAGCCGCCTTCGCCAGCGCCTGAACGAGCGCGGACTGGCCGCTGACGCGGTACAGCGTCATCTTGATCGCGAGTACGTCGGGATCGTAAGCCGCTTGCTCCACGAAGTCGTTAACCGCTTCGAACGACTCGTACGGATGGTACATAAGCACGTCGCGCTGGCGGATCACCTCGAACATGTCATCGCTGGCGTCGAACTCTCTCGGATAGACGGGCTCCAGCTTCTCGTACCGCAAATTGTCGTAGCCGGGCAAGCTGTTCGCGAACCGCATGAGGAAGCTCAGATCGAGCGGGCCTTCGATCTCGAACAAGTTATCCTCGATCTCCAGCTCTTCGCGCAGCATCTCGAGCGCGTAGGGGTGCATCCCCTTGGCCACTTCCATCCGCACGGGAATGCCCCAGCGGCGTCTGCGGAGCTCCTTCTCGATCTCTTCCAGCAGATCCTCGGCCCCTTCTTCGTTAAGCGTCAGATCCGCGTTCCGCGTAATGCGGAACGGGTTAACGGAGTAAGGCGTGTAACCGTTAAAGAGCGTATTGATAAACCGCTCGATGAGTTCCTCGAGCAGCACGAATTCCAGCTTCTTGCTGTTAATTCTTCCAGGTACGGGAACGAATCTCGATAGAATCGACGGCACCTGCACGATAGCGAATAAGGGCTCTTCCTCCGGAGCCGCTCCGTCGCGTTGCAAGAGCACGGCCAAATACAGCTCCTTCGAATGCACGAGCGGGAAAGGGCGGCTTTGGTCTACCGCCATCGGCGTCAAAACGGGAAATACGATTTCGTGAAAATAATCCGATACCGCCTTGGTCTGGGCTATGTTCAATTCGTCGATGCCCCGGATGCAGATCCCTTCCTTGCCCAGCGAACGGAAGATTTCGCGATAAGTACGATATTGCTCGAGGACCATGGCGGTCGTCCGTTTAATGAGCCGCTTCCATAGACCGGCCGGCGTATAGCCCGTAAAATCCATTTTCGTCAGCCCGGCCCTCATCTGATCCTGGATGCCCGCCACGCGAACGCTCATGAATTCGTCCAAATTGCTGGATACGATCGATAGGAACTTGGCTCGTTCCAGGAGGGGGTTGCGGGTATCCTGCGCTTCCTCCAGCACCCTGCGGTTAAATTCTATCCAACTCAAGTCCCGGTTCACATAATGCGATACTTGCTTGGTCATCTTCTTCCTCCTACAGGGTTCTTGCTAATCATGGTCGTACCCATTGTAACGAATGACTATTATTGGCATATTAACGATTTGTAAAATTTCAGTTAACGCCTTGTCCGCCGTAGTCGATATCGTTAGAATCTCCGTATCGTAAAATTGCCGCCGTTTCTCATCCGCTTCTCCAGCCACTGCAGGACGATCCCCCGGAATATGGGACGCGTGACGGGAAGAAGCAGAACGATGCCTGCTATATCGGACAAGAACCCGGGCAACAGCAGCAGCAATCCGCCAAGCAGCACGCATAAGCCGTCGATCAGCGAACGGCCGGGCATTTGCCCGGTCTCCATCTGCCGCTGCGCCTCCTGCCATACTTTACGTCCTTCCAATCGGGCGAAATACGCGCCGGCAATGCCCATTGCCACGATGATGAGGAACGTCGTCCAGCCTCCCAGCCATTCTCCAACCTGCAGAATGGCCCATATCTCGATGATCGGCAAGATCAGAATGACGGCAAGCAGCCATTTATACATCCTATTCCACTCCTTCGCCAAAAATAGAACTCCATCCGCCCATTATTTTCGAGTCGGCGCAAGCCATTCGTACAGCTCGGGCAACGCCTTGCTTACGCGGATCGGCTGCCAGTCCGGCCCGACCCACACATGTTTGGTCCCGCCCTCCGCCAAGAGCTCCCCGGGCAGCTCCTCTCCGTAAGGAACCTCAGCGGCGCGCCATAGCTCGTCCGTCGCCACTCTTCTTACTTGCGAGACAAACGTCACCCGAAGCGCCGTGCTGTCTTCCACTCTCGTGCAGACGATGACCTTATCGTCGTACCGGGCGGGCGACACGTATCGGCATTGCAGATCGACGACGGGAAGCAGCAGACCTTTTTCTTCGATCGTCTTGTAATCGTATCCCGCGCTTCGTATCCATTCTGTACGTCCGATTTCGAACCAGGTTACATAATTGCCGTGAAAAACGACGCTCATCCGATCCGTTTCCTGATATCGAACGCGAAGCGGATGCAACCTCCAAGCATGGCTAGATGTGGTCATGACAGGTTTCTCTCCCCGATCTATAAAGTCGCAAATGGCCCGGAATTGGAGAAAAAGCGACGGTGAGTTCACCATCGCTTCTTCATTTCGTTATGCTGTTTATCGCCGGATTACAGGACCTTGGATTGACCGGAGTAGACGACGCCCGTCTCTGCATATACGGTCACTTCCATGCCGTCAGCAAGCTTGTCCGTCGCGCCGGCGACGCCAAGGATGACCGGGATGCTGAGATTCAGACCGCATACGGCCGCATGGCTCGTAATGCCGCCTTGTTCCGTTATAACGGCGCCGGCTTGCTCGAATGCTGGCATGTATTCTTTGTCCGTGGAGATCGCGACAAGAATATCGCCGGGCGTCATCTTGGAAATGGCTTCTTCAGGCGTGCGGGCTACGACAAGCTTTCCCGTTACCGTTTGGCTGCCGATGCCTTGGCCTTGAGCCAGCAGCTCGCCGATGTGGTGAATTTTGATCAAGTTCGTCGTGCCCGCGCGGCCGACGGGAACGCCGGCCGTAATGACGATCGTGTCGCCAAGGCTGAGCAAGCCCGTGCCCATGGCGCCTTTAACCGCATTTTCGAACATTTCGTCCGTCGTGGACGCGTCCGCGCCTTTAACCGGAATGACGCCCCAGCCGAGAGCCAGGCGGCGCATCGTGCGCTCGTCCGTCGTAACGGCGATAATCGGCGATTTCGGACGGTACTTGGATACCATGCGCGCCGTGAAGCCGCTTTGCGTGGAAGTCACGATCGCTTTCGCGTTCAGATCAAGGGCGGAGTTCGCGACGGATTGGCTCACTGCTTCCGTTACCGACACTTGCTGCGCGTTCGCTTGTTTCGTGAAGATCTCGCGATATTCCAGCGCGCTCTCCGCACGCTCCGCGATGCGGGACATCGTCTGTACGGATTCTACCGGATATTTGCCCGCAGCCGTCTCGCCGGACAACATGATCGCGTCCGTGCCGTCGAAGATGGCGTTCGCCACGTCGCTCGCTTCCGCGCGAGTCGGACGAGGGTTGCGCTGCATGGAATCCAGCATTTGCGTGGCCGTAATAACGGGTTTGCCGACGCGGTTGCACTTCTTGATCATCATTTTCTGCACGAGCGGCACTTCTTCGGCCGGGATTTCCACGCCGAGATCGCCCCGCGCTACCATTAGGCCGTCGGATACTTCAAGAATTTCGTCCAGGTTATCGACGCCTTCTTGGTTCTCGATTTTGGAGATGATCTGAATGTGGCCCGCGTTATGTCTCTCGAGCAGCTCGCGGATTTCGAGCACGTCGCTCGCTTTGCGGACGAACGAAGCCGCGATAAAATCGATGCCTTGCTCGATGCCGAACACGATGTCGCTTGCATCCTTCTCCGTAATGCCTGGAAGCGAAATTTTGACGCCAGGCACGTTGACGCCTTTCTTGCTCT
The DNA here is from genome assembly GCA_029256665.1 of Paenibacillus sp. Classification (GTDB taxonomy): domain Bacteria; phylum Bacillota; class Bacilli; order Paenibacillales; family Paenibacillaceae; genus Pristimantibacillus. The sequence goes on along the minus strand of JAQSXN010000103.1, from coordinate 2,182 downwards.
TGATCGGACCGCTGTTGACGATGCGGCAATGAATCTCCGTGCCTTCAACGGATTCTACCGACAGGCCGATCAGGCCGTCGTCGATGAGTACGGTGGAACCAATCGTAATATCGTTGGGAAGATTGCCGTACGTAACCGGAATGCGAGTGCGATCACCCAAAATCTCCTCGGTTGTCAGCGTGATGGCATCCCCTGCTACCAGTTCGATCGGCTCTTCTTTCAGCTTGCCGAGGCGAATTTCCGGTCCTTTGGTGTCGAGCAGGATCGCAACGGACGTGCCGAGCTCGGCATTGGCCTTGCGAATGTTGATGATGCGGTTGCCATGCTCCTCGAAGTCTCCGTGGGAGAAGTTGAGACGGCCGACGTTCATGCCCGCCTGAATCAGTTTCTTTGTGTTTTCCAGCGATTCGCTGGAAGGTCCGATTGTACAAACGATCTTTGTTTTGCGCATTGTTAAGTTCCTCCGTTTAGTGCCTGAAATGTCATTGTTTGAAATATACATGCACGCCCGGCCTAGGCTTGTCCTTGTCGCGGGCGGTTGTAACGAAACTGGCTTGACTAATTGACTGTTGGAGCCGCTTCCTGGTCCTGCTCGGAAGACGCCGCGGACGGTGCTTCCGAAGACTCGCCGCCGTCGGTATTCTCCGACTTCCGAGGCTCTCCCATCTGGAAGTAGCCGATCTTGCGGAACTTGTTGTACCTGTCCTCGATAAGCTCTTGCGAAGTCATGCCCAGCAATTCCTTTAGATGAACCGTCAGCTCGCGCTTGATCGCGGCGGACTGGCACTCCAAATCTCGATGCGCTCCGCCTTGCGGCTCTTCGATAATGCCTTCGATGATGCCGAATTCCAGCAAATCCTTGGCGGTTATCTTCATGGCTTCCGCGGCTTGGTCGGCTTTGGAAGCATCCTTCCACAGAATGGATGCCGCGCCGTTAGGGGAAATCGCGGAATAAATCGCGTTCTCCAGCATCAGCACGCGGTTGCCGACGCCAAGCGCGAGCGCGCCGCCGCTGCCGCCTTCGCCGATGACCACGCATAGGATCGGAACGCCAAAGCCGGCCATCTCCCGGAGATTGCGGGCAATCGCCTCGGACTGGCCGCGCTCCTCGGCCGTGTTGCCGGGATAAGCGCCCTTGGTATCGATGAAGGTTATGATCGGGCGACCGAACTTGTTGGCTTGCTGCATCAGCCTTAGCGCTTTGCGGAAGCCTTCCGGATGGGGGCTGCCGAAGAAACGCGCGATGTTGTCGCGGGTATCCTTGCCTCTCTGATGGCCGATCACCGTTACCGGCAAGCCGTTCAGCTTGGCAAGGCCGCCCACGATCGCCAGATCGTCCGCGAATAGGCGGTCGCCGTGCAGCTCCATGAAATCGGTGAAGATGGCGCCGATGAAATCAAGCGACGTCGGACGTCCGTGATGGCGCGCCAAATGCATCTTTTGCGCCGGAGACAGCTCGCTGTACAGCTCTTCTTCGAGTTGCTTGCTTCGCTCCTCCAGCCGGAGAATCTCCTCCGTAAAGTCGATGCCCTTGTCCACGCTCAGGCTCTTGAGTTCCTTGATCTTCTGGCGAAGCTCTACGACCGGCTTCTCGAAAGGCAGCTCATTCGCCATCGAACGACCCCTCCTTCACGCTATGCATATCCAGCAATTGCGTTAACGTTTGTTTCATGTCCTTGCGGTGAACGACCTTGTCCAATTGACCATGCTGCAAGTTGAATTCCGCGGTCTGGAAGTTGTCGGGCAGCTTCTGGCGGATCGTCTGTTCAATTACGATTCGTCCCGCGAATCCGATGAGCGCTCCGGGCTCGGCCAAATTGTAATCGCCAAGGCTCGCGAAGCTGGCGGATACGCCGCCTGTCGTCGGATCGGTGAAGACGGAAATATACAAGCCGCCGTCGCCCTGGAACTTCGATAACGCCGCGCTCGTCTTGGCCATCTGCATCAGGCTCAGAATGCTCTCCTGCATGCGCGCGCCGCTGGAAGTAGAGAAAATAATGATCGGCACTCGCTTCTCGTGCGCCGCTTCGATCGCCCTCGTTATTTTCTCGCCCGCCACGGAACCCATGCTTCCCGTAAAGAAGTCGAAGCTCATGACGGCGACGACGACCGGAAATCCTCCGATGGAGCCTTCGCCCGTTATGACGGAATCCCGTAGGTTCGACTTCGCCTTCTGCTGCTC
>JAQSXN010000102.1 GCA_029256665.1 Paenibacillus sp. | reverse complement strand
CCGGCATTCTTGTTTTTGTGCTCGACATCGGAAAGGGAATCGGCGCGATCGCGCTCGGGCATGCGCTGAGCGATCAGGCTTGGACGCCCGTCCTATGCGGGCTTGCGGCGATTATCGGCCACAACTGGCCGGTCTGGTTCCGTTTCAAAGGCGGCAAAGGAATTGCTACGACGGTCGGCGTGATCGCGACGCTTGCGTTTTTCCCGGCGTTGTACGCGGGTATCGTCGCCATTGCGGTGATTGCGATTACGCGTTACGTGTCCTTAGGCTCGCTTATATTCGCGGCGCTGACGCCGCTCTTTATTATTTGGCTGGACTTCTCATGGCCGTTGCTGACCGGCGCTCTGACGATTTGCGCGTTCGCGTTCCTACGCCATCGCACTAATATCGTGAAACTGGCGCAAGGGACGGAGAATAAGTTGGGAGCAAGGAAAGGAGCTTGAAGTCGATGACTGCGAGAGAAGGGAAATCCGCAAACCGCAAAGCGGCCGTTCTGGTTGCGGGCAGCTGGGGGACCGCGCTTGCATCGGTGCTGGCTTCGAACGGCTATCATGTATCGTTGTGGACGAGAAACGAGGAACAAGCCGAAGAGATCAATACGAAAAAGCAGAATGGCAAATATTTGCCGGGCTGCGAGCTTCCCTCGGGAATCGAGGCAACGACGGATATGGCGTCCGTGCTGGACTCCGCCGAGCTTGCGTTGTTCGTTGCTCCGTCTGGCGCGATGCGGCAGGTAGCCAGGCAAGCCGCGCCTTATTTGGAGGACAGAACGTTCGTGGTACACGCAACGAAGGGCTTCGAAAGCGATACGCTTAAGCGGATGTCCGCCGTGCTCTCCGAAGAGCTCGGCAGGCCTCAATCGTCGATCGTCGTTTTGTCGGGTCCGAGTCACGCCGAGGAAGTCATCCGCAAGCAGCCGACGACCGTTGTCGTCGCTTCCGAGGAGTCGGATAAAGCCGAGAAGGCGCAGGACGCCTTTATGAACAATGCCTTCCGCGTATACACGAATCCGGACGTTGTAGGAGTCGAGGTGGCCGGCGCGATCAAAAATATTATTGCGCTTGGCGCAGGTCTGTCGGACGGCCTTCAGTTCGGCGACAACGCCAAAGCGGCGCTTCTCACGCGCGGCCTCGCCGAGATCGGCAGGCTTGGCGCTGCGATGGGCGCAAGCCCGCTTACGTTCGCCGGACTCGCCGGCGTCGGCGACTTAGTCGTGACGTGTACAAGCCAGCATAGCCGTAATTGGAGAGCGGGCTCCATGCTGGCCGACGGTACGCCGCTTGAGACCGTCCTCGAGCGGATGGGCATGGTTGTAGAGGGCGTTCGCACGACTCGCGCCGCCTACGAGCTGTCCAAGCAATTCAAAGTAGAAATGCCGATTACGGCACAGCTGTACGCCGTTCTATTCCAAGGCAGAACGCCGAAGGATGCGGTAGGCGAGCTGATGGGCAGGCTCAAGACGCACGAGATCGAGCCTCTGTCGTAGACTAACGCCCGCGCCCGCCTACACCAATGGTTTCGCCCCCTCATATGATGTCTTGAGCGCAACGCATGAGGAGGGTGAAGTCATTGTCTAAAGGAATTCCCAAGGATGTGCTCGGCGCGATTAACAAAAAAGCTGGCAAAAACATCTCGGAAAACGCGGTCAAAAAACTGGCGAGCGGCGTAGACGCGAATACGATGCAGAACGAAGCGGAGCTGCGCAAGCTGGTTAAGCAGGTTGCGGACATGGCGAAGATCAAAGTGCCTGAATCGACCGTAAACGATATTGTAAAAGCCGTTAAAGCGAGCGGAATGAATCCGTCGAGCATGGAATCGTTAGTGAAGATGATGCTCAAGAAGTAATTGCTCCAGCAGTAACGAAAGCGGGCAAAAGTCTTGGACGCTCCGGCGGGTGCCGAACGATCGGCGATCGGGGAGACGTCCCTAGCTTTTGCTCCTTTTTTTGTCACAATACGGACAGGCGGCCATGTGCGTTAGCGCATGGCTGGTGCTATAATGGAATGTAATGATATTGATAACGATTAGGAGATTGGACTTCTTATGGATGCAATGACGAAGATGTGGGTGTCGTTCATCGGCATCGGCCTGATGGCGTTGGCGGCTTTCCTTATTACGTTTGCCCGGGTGAAGACAAAGGGCGCGGTAAAACTGGTATTATCGATAATCGCATTCGTTTTGCTCGTTTTCGGATTTATTTATGGATTTTTCTCCATCTTGTAGTGGCGCGTACATAAGCAAGCAGGTTAGATAGAGAGGAAGCGTTGCGGCATGATCGAGCTTAAAGGTCGAACGATAACGAAAGAAGTGGAAGCGGAATCCGGGCTGTCGCTGCTGGATCACGCGATGAAGCACGGCGTAGACTTCAGTTTCTCCTGCACCCGCGGGACATGCGCTAGATGCCGGTGCCTCGTCACGGAAGGCGCGGAATATCTAGAAGAAGTAACCGACGAGGAATGGGATCGCTTGGAGCCCGAGGAATTCGACGAAGGATACAGGCTTGGCTGCCAAGCCATCGTCAAATCGGAAGCCGGACGGATTGCCGCCGTCAACAAAACGTATTTCTAAGTTAACTTCGTTGCGGGAAGCGGACTTTTTTGAGCAGAGCTACGTGAGCAACGGAAGGTTCGGCTGCATGCAATATTCGACGTCGAATCCACTTCTTGAAATACTTCGTAATGGGAAGCGGACTTTTTGAACTACCTTTAAAAGGATGTGCCGGCAATGACTGACAGAGCAAGAATCAACAAGACGCTGGCTGCCGTCATCAAGCTTGCGGGAAGCGACAACTGGGTTGTCGGGGGAAGCGCGGGACTGTTGCTGCGGGGAGTGTCCCTGTCCGCGCAGCCGCGCGATCTGGATTTGTATTGCGATCATGGCGATATGCCGATGCTGCACGAAGCTTTGCGGCCGCACGCGATCGACGAACCGGCGTATAGCGAGACGGCCATCTATCGTTCTTGGCTTAGCCATTACGAGATAGAAGGAGTACGGCTGGAGCTGGTGGCCGGGTTTCGGGTATCCGCCCATGACTGCGTGTACCGCACGGAAGTATGCGAGGTGCTGCGGCCGCTAGGACTGCCCATAGGGATTGAAGGGCGGCTTGGCGCCGTCGTTGTCGTGCCGCTCGCTCACGAGCTGTGGTTTAACGCGCTGCGGGATCGCCCCGATCGCGTGCGGACGATCGTTGAAACGTTCTCGCGGCAGTCTTCCGAGCACGAGAAAGCGTTGCAGGTCATCGAACTCAGAAACGAGCTTACCCCGAACGCGACCCGAGAGGTCCGGCGATGGTTAAGCCGATCGGAAGCGGGTGAGCAAACATGGACGCTGAAGTCGTCTTCTGGCCAAGCGGCAAATCCGTTCGCGTAAGGCGCGGAACGAGCGTGCTGGACGCTTCCAGACGCGCCGGCGTCACGATAGCAACGCGATGCGGCGGCAAGGCCGCCTGCTTTATGTGCAAAGTCACGGTTCGTCCCGGCAGCGAGCTCGCTCCCATCGGCGACGCCGAAAGGCGCAAGCTCGCCGGACTGGACGAGAAGGGGATTCGCCTGTCCTGCCAAACGAGGGTGACGGGGCGAGTCGAGGTCGAGCTGCCGCCCGATCCGCTTAAGGCGGCCATCGCAAGACAGCTGGCCCGTCAGCAGCAGGACGACGAACTGTGGTAGCAAGGAGGAGAAAACAATTTATGTCTACGTTAAACCACGCCGCTCGGCCCATGAGCGGCAATCGATGGCTGCGGGGAGCGCTGGTCGCCTTGACCTTGGCGCTTGCCGTCATGCCGCTTAGCGGATGCATGTATCCCAAGGATCGAATGAAGCAGAACGCGGCCCCGAAGGAAGCCATACGCAACGTGCAGGGCGCGATCGATCAATATTACGACGAGCTGCAGCTGCTGCCGATCAAAAACAGCTCGCAATCGGTACCGGTCTATGAAAAATTTCTGGTCGATTTCGACAAGCTGATGTCCAAGGGCTACATAAGCGCCATGCCGGCGGCCTCGTTCGAGGGCGGAGGCAACTATTATTTCCTGATTCTCGATGAAGACAGCGACCCGCGCGTGAAGCTGATGGATATCGTTACGGCACAGCGGATCAACGATATTCAGAGTTGGGTGAACGCCTACATGCAAGAGTATACCGCGGTTCCCAAAGCCTCCGCCGTATACCCCGGGTTTTACGAGATCGATTATAAGTCGATGAAACGCAAGGAGCCGACAATCGTCAGCGTTTTTTCCGGCAGCCCGCAGCGAGCGATTCTGGACGAGGACGGCACCGTGTTCACGGATTACGGCATCGATATCATGCAGCTGCTCGAACGGGACAAGGGGAAAACCTATGAGGAAAACATAGATTTAAGAACGCTGCTCGTCGATGCTTCGGACTATGTTCCCGTCAAAGCTCCGGCGTATAAGCTGGTCGACGGAGAGCCCGTTGCCGTTCAACCTTGATTACATAAGGGCAGCGATTTCCGGAAATACGCGCCATTGCAACAACTATCCCTTGCGGACCTAATCCCGCGAGGGATTTTTTTTGCCCGTTGGCGCTCTCTCCGTCATAGTTCTTTGCCAGGGTTCATATATTTCAATCTTGGAAGGGAAGATCACGTATAGGCCGGAGGGAAAAAAGATTTCGTAGAAAGAAACGGCATAATTGGACAGTCCCAACATAAGATGTTAATAGTCCGAAAGCATGTACGAGTTGCGTCGCTGGCCTGCCCTTTTGTCCGGTGGATGGCGGCGAACCGGAAATTCAATTGGGAGGGGATATTCAGTGGAGAAAGTAGACATTTTCAAGGACATAGCCGAACGTACCGGCGGGGATATTTACCTCGGTGTAGTAGGAGCGGTCCGAACTGGCAAATCAACCTTCATCAAGAGGTTCATGGAGACTGTAGTGCTCCCAAACATCGTGAACGAATCGGATCGGATTAGAGCCGTGGACGAACTGCCGCAAAGCGCCGCAGGGAAAACGATCATGACGACGGAGCCCAAGTTCGTGCCTAACCAGGCCGTGCAGCTCAAAGTCGCCGAAGGGCTCGACGTGAACGTCAGGCTCGTCGATTGCGTCGGATACGCGGTAGAAGGCGCCAAAGGCTACGAGGACGAGAACGGACCTCGCATGATTACGACGCCATGGTTCGAAGAGCCGATCCCGTTCCAGGAAGCTGCCGAGATCGGCACGCGCAAAGTCATACAAGAGCACTCCACGCTAGGCGTCGTCGTCACGACGGACGGCTCCATCGCCGAAATTCCGAGAAACTCCTATGTGGTCGCCGAAGAACGCGTCATCGAGGAGCTTAAAGAAGTCGGCAAGCCGTTCGTGCTGATCATCAACTCCACGCGTCCGAAGTCGGAGGAGACGCAGCAACTGCGAAGCGAGCTGCAAGCCAAATACGATATTCCCGTCATGGCGCTCAGCGTCGCGACGATGGGCGAAGAAGAGGGCATGGCCGTCCTGCGCGAGGTGCTCTACGAGTTCCCCGTGCACGAAGTAAACGTCAATCTCCCAAGCTGGGTAATGGTACTTAACGACAACCATTGGCTCCGCAGCAACTACGAAAATTCCGTTCGCGACACGGTGAAGGATATTCGCCGTCTCAGAGACGTGGAGCGCGTCGTCGCCCAGTTCATGGACTACGACTTTATCGCCCGCGCGGGATTAAGCGGCATGAACATGGGCCAAGGCGTTGCCGAGATCGATCTCTACGCGCCCGACGAGCTGTATGACCGCATCCTTATGGAGGTGGTCGGCGTCGAGATTCGAGGCAAGGATCATCTGCTGCAGCTTATGCAGGATTTCTCCCACGCGAAGCGGGAATATGACCGCTTTGCCGAGGCGCTCGAAATGGTCAAGACGACGGGCTACGGCATTGCCGCCCCATCGCTTGCGGAGATGGCGCTCGACGAGCCGGAGCTGATCCGCCAAGGATCCAGATTCGGCGTTCGTCTCAAAGCGACGGCTCCTTCCATCCACATGATCCGGGTCGACGTCGAATCCGAGTTCGCGCCGATCATCGGCACCGAGAAGCAAAGCGAAGAGCTTGTCCGGTACCTGATGCAGGACTTCGAGAACGATCCCATCAAAATTTGGGAATCCGACATTTTCGGCCGTTCGCTGCACTCCATCGTCAGGGAAGGCATTCAGGGCAAGATCGCCCTTATGCCGGACAATGCCCGCTACAAGCTGCAGGAGACGCTCGGCCGCATTATCAACGAAGGCTCCGGCGGTTTGATCGCTATCATTCTTTAAAGCAACATAGATTTCCGACGAAGGCTCCTCCTCGCGCCGAAAGGTTCGAGGGGAGCTTTTTTTTGCGCGCGAAGCTCGCCAAAGGGCATAAAATTGATGAGGAAGATGAGAATTCTCGCAGATTAAGGGGCAAATGGCCTTTCCTACTTGAAATTGTGTTTCTGCTGTATTACTATAGGTTTGTTCGGTCAAAAGGTATATATTTGAAGTTTTCGGTGAATAAGAGGGATAAGAGGTTTTTAAATACCTAAGGAGGTGAAGAGATGAATAAAACAGATTTGATCGCTAAAGTAGCTGAACTGTCCGACCTGTCCAAGAAAGATGCGACGAAAGCGGTTGACGCCGTATTCGAAGCGATTTCCGACGCGCTTCAAGGCGGAGACAAGGTTCAACTCGTCGGCTTCGGCAACTTCGAGGTTCGCGAACGCCAAGCCCGCAAAGGCCGCAACCCGCAAACCGGAGAAGAGATCGATATCGCCGCAAGCAAGATGCCGGCATTCAAACCAGGCAAATCGCTTAAGGACCTCGTATCCAACTAACACATACGCAATTCAGAACGCTCGAACGGAACGTTTGAGCGTTTTTTTATTGAAAGTAGAGGACTAATATACAGGAGTTCAAACAAGTTCGGTTTTTAGCAGTATTGCCTAGTTGCGCTCAAGAAGTCATGACATAGGCGGAGGAGATCACCATGGAGCAACCGACGGTAGGGGAATACATAGTCGTCAAGGCAAAGGATCAGGGCGTTCAGGTTATCGGATTGACGCGCGGTCAGGATACGAAGTTCCACCATACGGAGAAGCTGGATCGGAATGAAGTGTTGATCTGTCAATTTACCGACCATACCTCGGCGATCAAGATCCGGGGAAAAGCAACCGTCATGACCAAATACGGCACGGTCGACACCGATTCGTAGTCGGCATGGCCGAGACTATAGCCGTTTCGGCCGCGTACAATAAGGGTCGCGTCGCGCATCAGCGCCGCGAGCCTTTTTTTTGTCCCGATTCTTCGCGGCGATTGCATGTAATGGCATTCATCCGCGCCTTCTTCCGGCAGCCGGCCGAATATTACGGACCTTCCGTTCGTACAATGGAAATGAGAGCTTGGACGGTATGTCGTCTTCCCGGAATGAACAGACTGGAAGATAACGACCGTCATAATCGGAAGGTGGATGCGGATGCATAGGAATTATTCATGGCTGGCCGCCGGTCTGGCGACGCTCGCCATTACGGCGGCCATGACCTGGCTGCCCGGACTCGCGGACGACGGAGCGCGGGGCAAGCGAGATATGGTTGTCATGCGTCCCTCGCAGACAAGCCGGTTAACGAACGTCAACATCGTAGACGTCCTCTCCCGCTTAGATCTGCGCGAGAAGCTGGGCCATGCGGAGTGGAACGGCACCGTATTGTCGCTGGAGCTTGTCGTTTCGCCGGGCAAGAGCCGCCCGCTAGCTCTGTTCTCGGACGTCGAGAAGCTGATCGGGCTTTCGTTCAGGGAGCTGGATAACGTGGACCGGCTGCTTATACGAATTGCGGAGCGCGATAGCGAGGGAAGAACGCTTCTCGCCGCCTTGGACGTAAGACGTTCCGACGCGTGGTTATCGGATGACCTTCCGTCCCTGGCCTCCGCGGATCCCGTCCATGACGAGGACTGGAGACAGAGACTTCGCCTTAGCTTCACCCGAGCGTGGGAATCGCGATTCGGCTCGGTTGCCGGATTTTCGACCAAAGCGTTGCCTGCTCCCGCAATTGTAGCGGACGACGCGGATGTTGCAAATTGATGAACACTGGCGGGGCATCATGTGATCTTTGCATTAAGTTGTGCTATAATAGCGTGAGATTATCGAGCGGCAATTCTGCTACACTTGTCCGGAGGCTTCGACCATGGCGAAATACCGCATTCCCGCAATCGTTTCAACTTACATCAACCACGATATGATACAAGCGCATACGGAGCTTCCGCCGCTTGCCGAGCCTAGGCTGCGGCTTCTTTATGCCGTTCTTAACGATGGCGGCCTTAACCAAGGGAACAGCGAGCTGTATACGGCAGTCGTATCGCTCGTGCAGGTCGGGATGGATACGCATGACCTGATTGACACGGATACCCGAAGGCGTTCGGAGAAAGAAATGAGATCCCGGCAGCTCAAAGTGCTTGCCGGCGATTATTTTAGCTCGAGGTTCTACCAATTGCTCGCGCACGCGGGACAGACGGAAATGATAACGAGGTTAAGCGAAGCGGTATGCGAGGTCAACCGCATGAAAGTAAACTTATATACGCGCATGCGCGTTATGAAGCTTACCTCCGATGATTACTTGGGTTACGCCATTCAATTAAAGTCGGAGCTGTTCAGCCATTTCGGCGACAAGCTGCATGGCGCCTTGTCCAGACTTTGGCCGGATCTTCTGGGAGGCATCACTCGTTGCGAAGTCGCCCTGGACGAGCTGGATCGTTGCGAGGACGAGAGCCGCTTCGAGAGAAGCTGGGCGTATTGGCATGTGCTTCAGGTGGGCAACGAGGAAGAACGCCACATGCTCGCCGAAGGCGCAACGGATCTGGAGTTTATTCGCAACCTCGTGAACAAATACGAAATCCGCACGCATCTCGGAGACAAGCTGAAGAGCGGCTTGCAAGCTTTCAGAGCTGCGGCGGGCAAGCTCGAGTCGGCCAATCTGGTGCATGAGCTCTCGCAGATCGCGAATCAATTAACGAACAACCGTGGCGGATATATGCCTGCACTTAACGAGATGAGGTGAATACGTGGAGACGAATTCTTCCAAAAGTCACGTTCACTCCTTATTCGAGACGATCGCTCCGAAATACGATTTCATGAACGATGTCATCAGCTTCCGCCGACATAAAGCATGGCGCAAGTATACAATGAAGAAGATGAACGTGCAGAGAGGACAAACCGCGATCGATATCTGCTGCGGCACCTGCGATTGGACGATCGATCTGGCGAACGCCGGCGCACAAGGCGGTATTATCGGTCTTGATTTCAGCCAGAATATGCTGGATGTCGGTGCTGAGAAAATTAGAAAGCTAGGTTTGCAAGAAGAAATCGAGCTGGTGCAGGGTAACGCCATGAGCCTGCCGTTCC